>DITZ01000024.1:1838-10702 GCA_002422985.1 Sphingomonadales bacterium UBA6171 | reverse complement strand
CGCCGCGGATTCCCTGCGAGATCGCTGCCCGCTCGCGCTCCAGCCGGCTCCAGTCCGCGACATACATGTTCAGGTGCAACACGCCGCCGCGCGCGTAAGGAAGATCGGGCGCCAATGCCAGCGCCTTCTGCATGTCGGCAATGGCCGGCACATAGCGGTGCTTGAACAGCCACCAGCCATAGCCGCGATTGTTCAGGGCTTCGACATGGCCGGGCTGAAGCGCCAGCACGCGATCATAGCTGGCCAGGGATTCATCCGGACGCTCAAGTTCGCCCAGCAGCACGCCGCGCTTGAACCAGGACTGCACATCCGCCGGGTCCCGCTGCAGCGCGGCGTCATAGCTGGCCAGCGCGTCGCGCGGCCGGTTCAGGCTTTGCAGGGCCTGGGCGCGGTTGCGCAAAGTCTCGGCATCGGGCGCAATTGTGAGCGCACGGTCATAGCTTTCCAACGCTTCCCCAAAGCGGCCCAGCAGGGTGAGAACATTGCCGTAATTGGCCAGCGCGCCGCCGTCGCGCGGATTGATCTTCAGAGCGGCGGCGATCAGCTCGCAGGCTTCGTCGGCGCGGCCCTGCTGCGCCCGGAGCACGCCCAGCATATGCAGCGGTGCAAAGGCCTTGGGCGCACCCGCCAATATCTGCAGATACAGCTTTTCGGCCTCCGCCAACTGGCCGTGCTGGTGCAGCGCCGCGGCCTGGCCGAATAAGTCCTGGGGTGCCATATGCGTTCAGTCCGGCCTGCTTGCGTCGCTGCGCCAGAAGCTTAAAATCAGCGTCTTCATGCAGCAAGAAGCCGACATTACCGTGGTCGTCACATCGTGCAACCGCCACGACCTGCTGGCGCGCACGCTGGAGAGCTTTCGTGCACATGAAAGCGAGGGGCGGGTGGCGCGCATCCTGGTGGCCGAGGATGGGGACGGCGATCCGTCGGCGGTGTGCCAACGCTTCGGCGCCGAGCATTTTCGCACCAATCAGCGGGTGGGACAGATAAAGCTGATCGACCAGGCCTATGCCCGCGTCACCACGCCGTTCATCTTCCATCTGGAGGATGACTGGGAGTTCTACCGCTCCGGTTTTATGGAGCGCAGCCGCGCGATTCTGGAAAATGACCCTTCCACCCTTCTGGTGCAGCTGCGCCCCTGGAACGACAACAATGGCCATCCCCTGAGCTTTGCCGCCCCCGACCGTTCCTTCGGCGTGCTGGCATATGGCTATTGCGATTGCTGGCACGGCTTCACGCTGAATCCGGGCCTGCGCCGGCTCTCGGATTATCAGCGGCTGGGTGGCAGCTATGAGCGCCAGCCCAAGACGATGTATGTGGTGGCCAAAACCCCCACCGCCGCGCTGCCATATGAAGTGGAAGCCAGCGCCTTTTACCACCGACTGGGTTATCGCGCGGTGATCCTGGATGAAACCGGCTATGTCCGCCATATCGGGGCGGAGCGGCATGTCCCCCATCCCGATGACGCCACATCAAATCTGCAGGGCGTGCCGCGCAACGACCCGTGCCCCTGCGGTTCGGGCAAGAAAGTCAAGCACTGTCACGGTGCCCTGGTCTGACAACAAGATCAAAAGCGAAAAAAGAAAATGAAGAAATTCGTCCTGCTTCTGGCTCTGCTGCCCACGATCGCCATTGCGCAAGCCCCCAATCCTCCGGTCAAACCCGAGCTTACGGAGTTGTGGACGCCGGTGCCGCGCAAGGTGACGCCGGGCGCGCTACCCGGCCAACCACCGTCGGACGCGATTGTCCTGTTCAACGGCCGCGACCTGGATAACTGGGAAAGCGTGAATGGCGGCAAGGCCGAATGGACCGTCGGCAAGGATTCGTTTTTCGTCGCGCCCAAGGCGGCATCCATCCGCACCAGGGAAAAGTTCGGCGACGTCCAACTGCATGTCGAATGGATGATCCCGGCGCTGCCCGCCAGCCGCAAGGGTCAGGACCGGGGCAATAGCGGCATTTTCCTGCAAGGCCTGTACGAGGTGCAGGTTCTCGATACGCTGGACAATCCCACCTATGTCAACGGCCAGGCCGGCTCGATCTACAAACAATATGCGCCGCTGGTGAATGCGCAGCGGCCGGCGCCAGCCTGGCAGAGCTATGACATCATTTATACCGCGCCGCGTTTCTATGGCGACGGCAGTCTCGCCGAACCGGCGCGCATGACCATTTTCCTGAACGGCGTGCTGGTGCAGCACAATGTGCCGCTGCTGGGGCCGACCGAATATCGCGGCATCCCGGTGTACAAGGCGCATGGTGACGGCGTGATCATGCTTCAGCAGCACAATAACGAAGTGCATTACCGCAATATCTGGCTCAGGAAGCTTTAGCGTCCGCCAGGCGCAGGTCGTCGCTGCGCTGGACCCGGTAGAAGGTTTCCAGCATCACGGCGATCACGCGGCCGGCCTGGGGCGACAGCCGCCCGAGAATGGCTTCGCGGGCCACCCCGAACATGCCGGCGCTTTCCGGATCGTCGGGACTGGGCCGCTCGAATCCCATGCTCCAGCCGGCAAAGGCGCGGCTTTCGACTTCACGGTCCAGCAGCAGGCGGGTCTCCCAATGGCGGCGGTCGGTACAGATGCGCATATAGAGCTCGCGCACCACGCGCTCTTCGCCTTCCAGGATCTGAAGGAACCCGCCATCGATGTAGATCAGCAGTCCTGTGATACCAAGCAGAGGGTTGTTGGCGCGGGACGCGGCAAGAATGTTGTTCAGCGCGCCGGGCGCGATATCCCGCGGAGTGCTGCTGACGTAAAGAAGCTGGCGCATGGCACCAGCCTGTCACAACAGGATTGAAAGAAAGTGAAAGGCCCGCCAGAAACCTGACGGGCCTTCCTGAAATTCGAAAATTACTGTGCCGGAGCCGGGGGGGCCGCCGCAGGCTCCGCAGCGGCGGGCGCTGTCGCAACATCCACCGGGGCCGGAGCAGTGGATGCCGCCGCCTTGGCCGCCTGGGCCGCGGCGACCTCCTTTTCATATTGTTCTTCCATCTCCCGGACGGCGGCGCGTTCGGCGCGGCGGGCGGCATTGTCTGCGGCCTGCTCACCCCACCGGCCTTGAGCTAGGGCGGGTGTCGTGACAACGCTCAAGGCGAACATGGACAAGGCAAGTTTCTTGAAGTTCATATGGCGCTCCCTGGTATTTTTTATGGCTGATAAATTGCCATGAGACGGCCGGGGCGGGCAATGATCCTGTTGTTTTTTTGGGGTCGCCCCGATAGGACCGGTTCCATGCCCCTTCACATCATCAAGCTTTGCGTCGGCTGCGATAGCCTGTCCGAACTGGCCGATTGGCAGAAACAGCGGCTGAAGGAAAAACGCGCCAAGGGACAGAAGCCGGAACTTATCCATGTGACCCGCATGACACCCAAACGGGCCGACGAGGTCCTGGCCGGGGGCTCGCTCTACTGGGTGATCAAGGGGCAGATTGCTGCACGGCAAAAACTGCTGGCATTCCGCGAGGTTAAGAAGAACGGCATCCCCCATTGCGGTCTGGTTTATGACAAGGAACTTGTTCCGGTGGTCGCCCGGCCGCGCCGGGCCTTTCAGGGCTGGCGCTACCTCGAGGCTCCCGATGCGCCGCCGGACCTGGCCCGGACGAAGGGGGCGAAGGATCTGCCCGAGTCGTTGCAGCGCGAACTGGCGGCGTTGGGATTGCTGTAGGCAGCCGCCAGACCGACGTCATGAGAAATCGCTTAGAAGCCCTTTGCGCTGGTCCGGAAGGGCGCCGAACTTTCTTGAGTCGCTAAATGGGCAAATTGTCGATCAGCCGGGTCTTGCCGATTTTTGCCGCGGCAAGCACGCGCGCCGGACGATCCAGCGCCGTGATGTGATCCAGAGTGGCGGCATCGCGGATGGCGACATAGTCGATCGTGTCGAAACCGGCTTTGTACAAGGCATCGATGCCTGCGCCTTCCGCCGCCCTGAGATCGCCCTGCCGCGCGGCGGCGATGACATCCTTCAGAATGACATTGAGGCGGCCGGCAATGCGGCGCTCCTCTGGCGCGAGATAGGCGTTGCGTGACGACATGGCCAGTCCATCGGACTCGCGCAAGGTGGGCGCGCCCAGAATTTGCGTGGGAAGCGCCAGGTCGCGCGCCAGCCGCTGCACCACCAGCAGCTGCTGATAGTCCTTTTCCCCGAATACCGCGATGTCGGGGCTGGCGGCGAGCAAAAGCTTGGCGACCACCGTGGCAACGCCGGTGAAGAAGTGCGGCCGGAAATCCGTTTCCAGCCCATGCGCCGGTCCGCCGACGGTGATGGTGGTGGCATGGCCTTCCGGGTACATCTCGCGTGCTGTAGGCGTGAAGATGACGGTTGCCGCGTCGCCCAGCCGCGCCATATCCGCATCCAGGGTGCGCGGATAGGAATCGAAATCCTCGTGCGGCGCGAACTGGGTGGGATTGACGAAGATGCTGACCACCACATGCTCGGCATGTTTTCTGGCTTCAGTCACCAGCGAGACATGACCGTCATGCAGGGCGCCCATGGTGGGCACCATGGCGATGCGCGCAGGTTTCAACAGCGCCAGCGCGCGGCGCAGGTCCAAAACGGTCGAAACGAGCTCAGGCACCTAGCGTGTCTGCACGGCCGCGAAACAGGTCTGGCCGCGCTGGGTCAGGCGGCTGCAGACATCGCGCGCCTCACGTTCCGCGAACAGGCCGAACCGGGCGCGATACATGGTGTGCCCATTGCTCTGAACCGGCGCGATGATGCGCGAGGCCCGCCCCAGCACGTCCTGCGCCTTGCCGGCATAGGCCGCGAGCTGGGCGCTGGCCAGCGCCTTGTCGGCATAGGCACCGATCTGGATAGTCCAATTGCGCCCCGGCACAGAGGGCGGAGTATCGGCATCGCCTTCGCCGGTCTCTTCGCGCAGCGAAGGGCGTATCTGCGGACGGGGCGCATTCACCGCGGTCTTGATCTGCGTGGCCTGCTGCGCGGTCAGGAAACCGGCGTCGGGACGCGGCGTGGGACGAATGGACGGAATGTTGGCCGCCATGACGCGGACCTCCGGCTTGGGCGGAACCGCGGCAACAGCGGGCAGCTTGGCCGCCGAACTGTCTTCGGCATGGATGACCGAGAAATTCTCGTCGGGCGCACGCACGGCTTCAGCGGCGTCCTCATCGTCGCGCTGCACAACATTGGGCACCGGCGAAAGGGCGGCAAACTGATTCTGCAGCGATGTCTTGACCTGGGGCAGGCTGAAGCCGGCGGTGGCCGGCCCCGGGGCATTCTGGGCAACTTGCCGCCACGGCACCGTGGTGCGCGCCACCAAAGCCGGATTGGCGGTGATCTGGGTGAAGGTCTGATCCAGCAGCCGGACCATTTCCATGTCGCGGCGCACGGCGGTACGGCCCCCCATCACCACGGCAATGACATGGTTGCCCTCGCGCACGACCGAACTGACCAGGTTGAAACCGCTGGCATTGGTGTAGCCGGTCTTGATGCCGTCGGCGCCGTCATAGCCGCCCACCAGCTTGTTGTGGGACGCGAACCAGGTGCCTTTGTAGTTGAAGCCCGAAAGGCTGAAATATGGGAAATACTGCGCATGGTCATAGGCCAGCCGCCGGCCCAGAATCGCCATATCGGAAGCGGTGCTGATCTGCAGCGGATCGGGCAGGCCCGAGGCATTGTGGAAGTTGGTCGAGCGCATGCCCAGCTGCCGGGCCTTTTCCGTCATCATCACCGCGAAATGCGATTCGGTGCCGCCCAGCGCTTCGGCCACCACCACCGCCACGTCATTGGCGCTGCGGATCACAAGGGCGCGGATGGCGGTATCCACCGGAATGGTCTGGCCACGGCGCAGGCCCAGCTTGGTCGGTTTCTGGATGGCGGCGCGCTGACTGACCGGCAGCGGCGTTTCCATGGTGAGCTTGCCTGCCTTGAGCGCATCGAACAGCAGGTAGAGCGTCATCATCTTGGTCAGCGAAGCGGGACGGCGTTCTGCTGTTTCATTACGGGCATAAAGGACTTTGCCGGTTACGCCATCGATCACCAGGGCGGCGTCCTTGAGAGGATCGGTCGGGCTGCGGGGCATGGTAACGGTGGCGCGTTTTGCCGGCTGCTTGGCGCCTTTGCGCTTGGCGGCTTCAGCAGGCGCGGTCAGGCCAGCCAGGATCACGCCCGCGAGGAAGAGCATGATCAGGGCGATGGAGCCCGACAGGCGAGACCGACACGGTAAAGACACAGCTATCCCCAAAAGCGGATCACCCCTGTGATCAAAAGACCAAATTGTGACACATTCCGCAAGACGGAACCGGAATTCATTATGCGTTTCCGGGCTTTATGAAGCGTTAACGAATTCCTAGGAGTTCCCGAAAGTTGCGGCGCTACGAAAAAATGGTGCGACGCAACAATTAACCCTTGACCCAGCAGGGATGCTCCCTCATATAGGTCATGTTGCAGTGCAACAGGCTCGCCGGACCCACCGGTCGTGCCCTAACAATCAGAGAGGACATGACATGAGCAAAGCAAAAACTGCCGGTGACAAGGCGACTGCCACGGCCGAAACCGCCCTCGAAAACGGTGCCGCCGCGCTGAAGACCGGCCTGGAAAAGGCCCTGAAGGGTTATGACGCCTTCGTAACCTACGGCAAGGACAATGCCGAAGCCGTCACCAAGTCGGCCACTGTCGCCGGCAAGGGCATCGAGACCATCAATAGCGAAATCTATTCCTATTCCAAGCAGTCCATCGAAGACTCGGTTGCCGCCACCAAGGCCATGCTGGGTTCCAAGTCGGTGCATGAAGCGTTCGAATTCCAGACCGACTATGTGAAGTCGGCCTTCGAAGCCTATGTCGCCGAGATGAGCAAGATCACCGAACTCGCCACCGCCACCACCAAGGACAGCTTCGCGCCGTTCAAGGGTCGCGTTCAGGCCTGGCTCGACACGGTTCAGACCGTCCGCGCCTAAGTTCACTTTTATTCCGCATTGCGAAGGGCTCCGGTCTCAAGACCGGGGCCCTTTTCGTTTGCGCGGCTTTTCCCCTCCGGCCTTCGCAGCCCGGGCTGNNCCTCCCCATGCAGGCGCTGCGCGCCGGGGAGGAACTTGAATTTTCCTTTGGGACTAACCAGATAGGTTGATCCCCACTAGGCAGCGGCCCATTCTGGACTAGGATAGGCGCGACAGCGAAGCATCCGGCAATGAAAGATTCGGGCAACAACAACGATGACGACAAGGACGGGTCGGGCAACACCGGCACCGGCATCGTCACAAAAACGCGACCCAAGACCAAGAAGCCCAGCCTCTNNAACGACGACTACACGCCGATGGAATTCGTCGTCCACATATTGGAAAAGATTTTCAGCAAGAACCGTGAAGAAGCGGTGGACGTCATGCTGCATGTCCATCGCCATGGGGTTGGCATTTGTGGCGTTTTTACGTTCGAAGTGGCGGAAACAAAAGTGGCGCAGGTGATTGAATTCGCCCGCCGGCATCAACATCCTCTACAATGTACGATGGAGAAGGAGTAGCGCGGCATGCCGTCACTTTCGCGGAGTTTGGAGCAGGCCCTGCACCACGCCATCAAGCTCGCCAGCGACCGGCATCACGAATATGCCACGCTCGAGCATCTTCTGCTCGCTTTGATGGACGATGCCGATGCCAGCCAGGTCATGAAGGCCTGCAATGTCGACATGGATGCGCTGAAGAAGTCCGTCCAGAAATATATCGAGGAAGACCTCTCCACCCTCGTGCTGGACGATTCCGACGAAGCCAAGCCCACCACCGGATTCCAGCGGGTGGTGCAACGCGCGGTCTTGCATGTGCAGAATTCCGGCCGCGATGAAGTGACCGGCGCCAATGTGCTGGTGGCGCTGTTCACCGAGCGCGAAAGCCATGCCGTCTATTTCCTGCAGGAGCAGAATATGAACCGGCTGGATGCGGTGAGCTATATCAGCCACGGCATCGCCAAGCGCCCGGGCATGAGCCAGCCCAAGCAGGCGCGCGGCGCTGAAGAGGAAGAAGAAAGCGAGAAGCAGCCCAAGCAGGGCACCGAGGCCCTCGAAGCCTATTGCGTCAACCTCAACGAGAAAGCCAAGTCGGGCAAGGTCGATCCGTTGATCGGCCGCGCCGCCGAAGTGGACCGCACCATCCAGATTCTTTGCCGCCGCCAGAAGAACAATCCGTTGTTCGTGGGCGATCCCGGCGTGGGCAAGACCGCCATTGCCGAAGGTCTGGCCAAGAAGATCGTGGACAAGCAGACGCCGGACATCCTGTCGGGCGCCACGATCTATTCGCTGGACATGGGCGCGCTCTTGGCCGGAACCCGCTATCGCGGTGATTTCGAGGAACGGCTGAAGCAGGTGATGAAGGAACTGGAAGATCACCCCGACGCGATCCTGTTCATCGACGAGATCCACACGGTGATCGGCGCAGGCGCCACCTCGGGCGGGGCGATGGATGCCTCGAACCTGCTGAAGCCTGCCTTGCAGGGCGGCAAGCTGCGCTGCATGGGGTCGACCACCTACAAGGAATTCCGTCAGCATTTTGAAAAGGACCGCGCGCTGTCGCGCCGCTTCCAGAAGATTGACGTGAATGAACCTTCGGTGCCCGATGCCATCAAGATCCTGATGGGGCTGAAGCCGCACTTTGAGGATCACCACGACCTGCGCTATACCAATGACGCCATCAAATCGGCGGTGGAACTGGCCGCGCGCTATATCCACGACCGCAAGCTGCCCGACAGTGCGATTGACGTGATCGACGAGGCGGGCGCGGCCCAGCATCTTCTGGCCGAAGGCAAGCGGCGCAAGTCCTTGGGCGTCAAGGAGATTGAGGCCGTGGTGGCCAAGATCGCCCGCATCCCGGCCAAATCGGTGTCCAAGGACGATGCCGAAACGCTGCGCGATCTGGAAAAGACGCTCAAGCGCGT
>DITZ01000024.1:1120-1816 GCA_002422985.1 Sphingomonadales bacterium UBA6171 | reverse complement strand
GTGGCCAAGCAACTCGCCTCCTCGCTGGGGGTGGAACTTTTGCGCTTTGACATGTCGGAATACATGGAAAAGCACGCGGTTTCCCGGCTGATCGGCGCGCCTCCGGGCTATGTCGGCTTCGATCAGGGCGGCATGCTCACCGATGGCGTCGACCAGCACCCGCATTGCGTGCTGCTGTTGGACGAAATGGAAAAGGCGCACCCGGATGTCTACAACATCCTGTTGCAGGTGATGGACCACGGNNGCCATCGGCTTTGGCCGCGACCGCCGCGAGGGCGAGGATACGGCGGCGATCGAACGCACCTTCACGCCGGAATTCCGCAACCGTCTGGATGCGGTGATCGCCTTTGCCCCCTTGGGCAAGGACATCATCATGCAGGTGGTGACGAAGTTCGTGCTGCAGCTTGAGGCGCAATTGCTGGACCGCAACGTCCACATCGACCTGTCACCCGAGGCCGCGGCATGGCTGGGCGACAAGGGCTATGATGACAAGATGGGTGCCCGCCCGCTGGGCCGGGTCATTCAGGAACACATCAAGAAGCCGCTGGCCGAGGAACTGCTGTTCGGCAAGCTGACCAAGGGCGGCACGGTGCATGTGGGCGTCAAGGACGGGATGATCCATCTCAGCTATGAAGAACCGCAAAAGCCGCGCCTCACCGGGCAGAAACCGCCGCTGCTGACGGCCGAGTGACCAAG
>DITZ01000024.1:849-1007 GCA_002422985.1 Sphingomonadales bacterium UBA6171 | reverse complement strand
GTGGTGACGGGCGCGCGCGACGGGGTGGCCGATTTTGCCCCCGAAACCCCGGGCAAGGAATGCGGCAACGGCGTGGTGATCGACCACGGGCAGGGCTGGGAAACCCAGTATTGCCACCTCAGGCAAGGCTCGCTTCGCGTGACCACCGGCGACCGGGT
>DITZ01000024.1:0-738 GCA_002422985.1 Sphingomonadales bacterium UBA6171 | reverse complement strand
GGTGATACGCTGGTGCTGCGCCTCAACGGCCCTGATGGCCCCGTGGTCAGCGAGCGGATCGAGATTGATCGGCCCCAGGCCCTCGGTTTCCGCGCCGCCGGGCGCAAGGGGCGCGGCGGCTGGCCAGCCGGCCCCTACACCGCCACCGCCACGCTGATCCGCGCCGGTCAGGAGATTGACCGGCAAAGCCTTTCCCTGTCCATCCTCCCCTGATTCCCCCCAAGTCTTTCATCTTGGCCCAAATACCCTCGGGGGGGCTGCAATTGCCCGCAATTGCAGCGGGGGGGCGAGCCCCCCCGAAAATTCTTCCTGCAAGAATTTTCTACCGTTCGGTCAGCTTCAACTCGATCCGGCGGTTCTGGGCGCGGGCGGCGGCGCTGTCGCCGGGGGCCGCGGGCTGGTATTCGCCAAAGCCGGTGGCGGCCAGCCGGTTGGGCGGAAAGCCCAACTCGTCCACCATGAAGCGCACCACCGACAGGGCGCGGGCCTGACTGAGTTCCCAATTGTCGGCAAAGGCGCCGGTGCCCGACAGGGGCACGTTGTCGGTATGGCCATCGACGCGGATGATCCAGTCGATCCCGGGCGGAATCTGCCCGGCCACCTCGGTCAGGGTGGCCACGACACCGGCGATCTGCGTACGCCCCTCGGGGGCCAGATCGGCCGCGCCGGGGGTGAACAGCACCTCGGAGGAGAAGACGAACCGGTCGCCCACCACCCGCACGCCTTCGCGCCCGGCCA
>DITZ01000116.1:1238-6199 GCA_002422985.1 Sphingomonadales bacterium UBA6171 | reverse complement strand
AGCATCGATCCGCAGCCCCTGGCCAATCTGCATCTGCCCGCTGGTGACAATCACCCGGCCAAAGCCCCCATTGGCGATGCCGCCGCTGCTCAGCGGCAGGCCGCCTTGCGGCGTGCCCAGCAGGAAGCCGGTGCTGCCAGCCAGCCCGCGCACCTCCACCAGCACGCTGCCGTCCACCTCAAGGCTGCCACCGCTGTCCTGCCGCAGCGTCACCCGGCCGCCGGTGCCATTGCCGCCGGGGTCGCCCTGCGTGCCCGGCGCGCCGGTGCCCGACGCCAGCGCCACAAGGTCGCCGCCCAGCGTGATGATGCCGCCATCGGCCGCCACCAGATTGGGCAGGTCGGCGGCATTGCCGCCAAAGCCGCTGCCGCCAATGCTGCCGGACGCCTGGCCGCCGCCCCCGCGCATGTCCAGCACCAGGCTGTCCGCCACGCTGATCTCGCGCCCGTCCCGCGCCTCCACCTGCACGATGCCGCCGGTGCCGTCGCCGCCCTCGGTCTGGCCAAAGCCGCCAATGCCCACCGCGCTGACCCGCAGCCCGCGGTCAAACTGCATCCGGCCCTCGATACCGCCGATCGCCACCCGCGCCGTGCCGGCCACCCGGTCCTCGCCCGGCAGCCCGCCAAACACCGGCGTATCGGCAGAGACCACGGCATTGCCGGCCACGGTCGCAATGAAACCATCCTGCACCACCAGCTCGGCCAGCCGCTCGCCCTGCAGGCGCAGGTCGCTCTCGAACAGCAGCGACCCGGTGCGGGTGATGGCCTGGGCGGTGCCGCTGCCCGTGCCGGTGCCGATGGCCGCCTGCGCGTCCACCGCCGAGGTAAAGCGCGTGTTGTCGAGCAGGATGGACGCCCCGCCAGTGGCGTTCGCCGACGGCACGAAGCGCGGCCCGCCAGACGCTTCGAGAACATCATAGCCCGCCGAAAGCACCACCACATTGCCATCGACATTGGCCGCCCCTGCAATGTCGAAGCCAAGGTCGCCGCCGCCGGCGATGCTCATGGTGATGGCATCGTTCTTGGGCACCGCCACGAAATACATGCGCGCGGCCTCGTCCACGGTCTGCGACGCCCGGCCCACCACCCGGCCCGCGATGGTCATGGCATCGGCCACGCCGCTGCCCGAGGACACGGCAATGTCGAACAGCCCGCCCGCAAGCCGATAGGTGGCCGATTCCGCCGCCACCATCGCCAGCGAACCATTGACCTCGATCTGCGTATCCTCCTGCACCTCGATGCGCGGCGCCTGCATCACCACGAAGCTGTTGTTGGAATCCGGGTTGCCGATGGTGATCTGGGCGCCGCTCTCCACCCGGATGCCGGCCCCGGCCAGCGACCCGGCCAACCCGAAGGCGCCATTGGTGAAGAACGCGCCGGCCTGGTCCACCACCGGGTCCGCCGTGGTCAGCACCAGGCTGCCCACCTCGAACACCGCCGAGCCACCCACCACCAGCCCGCCCGGCGAGTAGAACCAGACGCCGGCATCGGACCCGGCCTGCACCTGGCCATTGAACTGCACAGCCCGCCCCGCCGCCGCCCCCACCGGCACGATGCGGTTCAGCACCGTGAACGCCGGGTCATTCAGAAACTGTCCGGGCGAAAACACCGCCGTGCTCCCGGCCTGCTGGAACTCGATCGGCGTGGTGCCGCTGGTCTGCTCGAACGGGGTCCAGTTGATGATGGTGGTCGGCGCATCGACCAGCACGAAGGTGGTGTTGCCGGAGGCAAACACATCCGCCTGCCCCGGTATGGTCTGCGCCGTGCCCAGAAAGCTCTGCGCCATGGCTGCGCCCGCCAGCATGAACGACCCAAGCGGCACCGAGACCAAAAGGCTGGCCAGCGCCAGCCGCGACACACCCGAACCGGCGTCCGACATCCTGCGCATGATCGCTTCTCCGCCCATGGCTTTCCCGCCCATCACCGCGCACCCCAGGGCCAAAGCCGCGTCGTCAGTGTCACCAGAAACCGCACATCGCCGGCCTGCCGCAGCCCCACGGTGCGCGTCGGCACCGCCAGCGTCGCATCCAGCCGCAGCCGGTCCCGCCACAGCGTGCGCACGCCCGCCCCCACCGAGCCGAGCGCCTGCGCGCCGCCACCGGGCAGGAACCGGTTCCACACCCAGCCGGCATCGGCAAACACGAACGGCTCGGCCTGCACCTGCGCACGTGCCGAAATCACCTGCCCCGGAAAGGAGATCTCGCTGGTCAGCGCCACGCCCTTGTCGCCCGACAGCGCACCGGGGTCAAAGCCGCGCCCGAGCGTGAAATTGCCCAGCGCAAACGCCTCATAGGACGGCAGCGGCGCGTCGGAATATTGCGCGCGCGGACTGAGCGTCAGCACCAGCTGCCGCGCCAGCCGCAGTTCGGCCCGCGCCTGCGCCCGCACCAGGAACGCGCTGGGGTCGGCGTCCACCAGCCCCGGCAGCAGGGCGCCCGGCGCCAGGCACGCCGCCGGGTTCGCCACGCAATTGGGCGACGCCCCCCAGATGTCCAGCCCGTGCCGCAGCTCCAGCGTACCAGTCAGGCGCCAGCCAGTGCCACCGTCCGGGCCGATGCCGGCCATGTCCACCGCCTCGCCGTCGAGCCGCAGATAGCCGATGCGCAGCCGGTCGCGGCTGAGCGGCAGGCCATTGAACCTCACGCGCTGGTTGACGATCTCCAGCCCGCCCGTCGCCCAGAGCGACGCCGCCTGCCGCCGCACCAGCGGATAGCGCAGGTCAACCGCAGCAATCGCGGTCTGCGCCAGGATCGGCGGCAGCCCCGCCACCTCCGGCCGGCTCCAGGCATGGGTGAAGCGCGCGCCCAGCCGCAGGCCATTGCCGCCCAGCAGCATGTCATGGCCGGCCTGCAAGATCAGCTGCTCATGAAGGTCAGGGGTGCTGTAGACGGACAGGCTGGTGCGGTCGCCCATGCCGGTCAGGCCATAGATCTCGCTGCGCAGCTGCCCGCCCCAGGGGCCAGTCTGCCCGGCGGACAGGTTCTGCACCGACAGGTCCAGCACCACCGGCGTGCGCTCCAGCGACACCTCGGCGAGCATCTCGCCCGCCCCGGTGCCCGCCGGCTTCAGGATCAGCCGCAGGTCATGGCCCGGCACGTCGCGCGCCAGCAACAGCCAGCGCTCGGCCTCGAAGCGGTTGAACACGCCCGCCTGCGTCAGCCGCTTCAGATAGCGCTCGAACACACGGGTGTTGCGCCCGGCATCGCCCAGCACCCGCACATCGCTCACCCGCGCATACAGCACCTCGAGCCGCACCTCGCCATTCTCGATGCGCTGCGCCGGCACCTGCACGGCGGCGATATAGCCCTTGTCACGCAACAGGGTGGCAGCAGCATCGCGCACCTCGCAGATGATGCCGATCTGCTGCTCGCTGTTCAGATAACGCTGGGTGAGCGGCGTCAGCTCGGCCGCATCCACCGGCCCCAGGTTGTTGAAGGTGAAGCGGGTCGGCGTGATGCGGATATCGGCATAGGCCGGGTCGGCCAGCGCGCACGGGCTGCGCTCGATATCGCCCTCCACCCGCACCCGCCGGGTCTCGCGCCGCGCCGGCGCCTCGGTCTGCCCCTCAATGACATCACGTCCCGGCACCACAGAAGATGGCACCGCCGAAGACGGAAGGCCGGGAAACTGCGCCAGCGCCGGCGCCGCCGACAGCAACGCCAACATCCCCATTGCCTGCAACCTCATCAGCACACGGTCCCCCCCCCCAGTCCGCAGGCACCGTCTGCAGGCGCCGGAATCCCGGTCCCCGTCACAACGCCCACCCGGTGCGACTTTATGTCCTTTACATTGTTGCGCCAGCCGCAGTTTGGCGCAACCCCTTGCTGTCCTTGCTCTGAACGAATTACGGGATCATGACAGGCCCGGATGCAGCAAGGACCACGCCATGCCCCTCTCGCCCCAAAGACTGGTCATCCGCCGCCCCGACGACTGGCACGTCCATCTGCGTGACGGCGACTCGCTCACCGACACCGTCAACATGACCGCCCGCCAGTTCGCCCGCGCCATCGTCATGCCCAACCTGAAGCCGGCGGTCACCACCGCATCGCTTGGCGCCGCCTATCGCCAGCGCATCATGGCGGCGCTGGCCCCGGCGCACAGCTTCCAGCCGCTCATCACCCTCTACCTCACCGATCACCAGGATCCGGCGGAGCTGGACCCCTCAGTGTTCACCGCCGCCAAGCTCTACCCGGCGCATGCCACCACCAACTCGGCCGCCGGCGTCACCGACGTCGCCCATATCCGCCCCATGCTCGACGCCCTGCAACGCCTCGGCCTGCCGCTGCTCATACATGGCGAAGTCACCGACCATCATGTCGATATCTTCGACCGCGAAGCCGCCTTCATCGAGCGCACGCTGAAAGGCCTGGTCCGCGATTATCCGAACCTGCGCATCGTCTTCGAGCATATCACCACCGAAGACGCGGTGAATTTCGTCGAAGCCAGCGGCCCCAACATCGCCGCCACCATCACCCCGCACCATCTCGCCATCAACCGCAACGCCATGTTCGAGGGCGGCATCCGCCCGCACGCCTATTGCCTGCCGGTCGCCAAGCGGGAACATCATCGCCAGGCCCTGCTGCGCGCCGCCACCTCCGGCTCGCCCAAGTTCTTCCTCGGCACCGATTCCGCGCCGCATGCGCAGGGCGCCAAGGAGACCGCGTGCGGCTGCGCGGGCATCTATTCCGCGCATGCCGCCATCGAGCTGTATGCCGAAGCCTTCGAGGACGCGGGCGCGCTCGGCAGGCTGGAGGCCTTCGCCAGTTTTTACGGTGCGGACTTCTACGGCCTGCCGCGCCACACCGACACCATCACCCTCCGGCGCGAAAGCTGGGAGGCGCCGGCCAGCCTCGGGATGGGGAGCGAAACCCTGGTGCCGCTGCGCGCGGGCGAGACGATCCGCTGGCGCGTCGCCGCATAAAAAAAGCCGGGCATGGCGCCCGGCATGAGGGGGACTATAGG
>DITZ01000116.1:0-1159 GCA_002422985.1 Sphingomonadales bacterium UBA6171 | reverse complement strand
CGCGAGTTGGGAATCGAGCTGGCGACCATGCTGGCGACCCAGGCGCCAAACGCGGCGCCGATCAGCGCGGTGAGCAGGATGGTGACGAGCTGCAGGTCCATGCCGGCGGGCGGGAAGAATACCGCCACCAGGCCGGCAATGATGCCAATGCCGCCGCCGACGGCCAGGCCGGTTTCGGCGCCGTGAACAAAGTCGGATTTCTGCAGGATCGAGGCTTCGTGCAGGCCTTCGAGCGACATGCCGTCCTTGGCCATCACGTGAATGTGGCCGTCCTCGATACGGGCAAGCAGAAGTTCGTCGCGAATCTGGCGGGCGCTGCGGGTGTCCGGCACCATGAAATACAAACGTCTTCTCATGATGAATCTCCTGTATGGGGTCGTGATCCGGCCCGGATACCTTTGATTAGCAGATCAGCCGCTGCAGTCAAGTAAAGGCTTTATAATCGGGACGGGAAAGCCGGTCAGACAACCGCTGCCACGCAAGTGGGAGAGGAAAGTCCGGGCTCCACAGAGCAGGATGCCGGCTAACGGCCGGACGCCGCGAGGCGAGGAATAGGGCCACAGAGACGAGCGTATTAAGTTACGGTGAAACGCGGTAACCTCCATCCGGAGCAACACCAAATAGGCAGACGATGACGCGGCTCGCCGAGTCTGCGGGTAGGTGGCTGGAGCGGGCCAGCAATGACCCGCCTAGAGGAATGGTTGTCCACGACAGAACCCGGCTTATCGACTGACTTTCCCACTTCTTTTGTAATTCAACTGGTTAGCGTTTTAATCTAAAAAAATAAACAGAATAGCCCGCTAAGCTACGGTTTTTCCAGAAACTTATCCACAACCCAAAACCACCCCTAAGTCCTTGAGGCATAGGGGTTTTTTTGCGTCTGCCAGCTTGACCCCCCCAAAACTATCCCCTATAGTGGGTGCAAGTGGTGATTGGTGGGAGCTTGTGGGAGAATGCGCCCATTCAGGCACGGCCAAATCCGGCTGGATTTGAAATCAATAATCAGGGGGAGCGCATGTTTCGGGGGGTCGCAACAGTCAGTCTGGATAGCAAGAACCGGCTCGTGGTGCCGGCGCGCTATCGCGACGCCCTCCTGGTGAACGGAGGCGGGCGCGTGGTCATTACCGCCGACCCCGGCCAGTGCCTGCTGCTCTACCCC
>DITZ01000039.1 GCA_002422985.1 Sphingomonadales bacterium UBA6171 | reverse complement strand
CGGCGGCGGCATGGGCATCGCGCTCACTGTCGAGCGCTGATGCCCGCCGCAGATCTGCCCGCCGATTCGGCCACGCTCCCGGCCCCCCGCACACTCCGCCCCGCCCATCCGGGCGAGGGCGAGGCGATAGTGTGGGAGGGCCGGCCGGACAGCCGCAGCCGCCGTCTCGCCGAGATGCTGGGGCTGCTGGCGATGCTCGGTCTGCTCGTCTGGCTGGCGGTCGAACTCATCCGTCCGCACTTCAAGGGTTCGGCCTTCGCCGGCGAGCCAACCAGCGGCGCGATTCCGCTCATCCTGATGATGGTGGTCGGCACCGTCAGCATCATCGCGCTGCCGGTCTGGCTGCGCACGTCGGCCCGCGGCCGCGCCCGTTATATGCTCACCAACCGCCGTGCGCTCATCTGGGTTGGCAACAGCATTTTGGGGGAAGCCCGGCTGTTCGGTGCCGACATGCGGCTCAGCCAGTCCAGCCTCAGCTTCGTCACGCCGCATCTCTACCTCAGCTGGCGCCTGAAAGACGAAGGCATGGATCAGCTCCGCTTCGAGCGCATCGCCGACGCCGCCGCCGTCGCCGCCATGGCCGAGGAGCATGGCGCGCGATGGATCGACCGGCCGGATGATCCGTCAGGCCTGTGAGGATGGCCGCGCCTTTATCCGCGCATGATAGGCCAGAATATTGGGATGTGCCTCGCCGGCCCGCAGCCCGATCCACCGGGCGAAATCAATGCAGACGAAGGCGGTGATGTCCGCCACCGTAAAGCGCGTCGCCGCCAGATAGTCGCGCCCCTCCAGCCGCGCTTCCAGCCCGTCCAGCCATGCGGCGGCCAGCATCGCGCCACGGGCCGCCAGCGCCGGAATCTGCGCCGTTTCCGGCCCTGCCCCCGGCTGCGCCCGCCCGGCATAGGCCGGCTGGCCGTTCCGGAAAGCGGCGGCGATATTGTACATCCCGTCAAACTCCATCCGCCGCTGCCACTGCTCCACCTGCGCCGCCTCCAGCGGGTCGCGGCCAAACAGGTTGGGTTCCGGCTGCACCATCTCGAAATAGCGGCAGATCGCCATGGACTCATCCAAAATGCTGCCGTCATCCAGCAACAGGGTCGGCAGCACGCCGCGCGGGTTGATGGCCAGATAATGCGGCTTCAGATTGTCCCCGGCCTGAATATCCACCTGCTCCATGGGCAGGCTGATGCCCTTCTCTGCCAGGAATATCCGCACCCGGCGCGGATTCGGGGCTTTATGCATATCAAACAGCTTCATGTTCGGGGTCTTTCCATCCGGCTTCAGGCCCATTATATCGCGCCCACCATGACAGCGAACCCTCTCTATCCTGTGTTGCGACGCGGCTGACCGCCACTACGCCAGCGGGGACAACCCCGCCACGCACCAACCGGATGCAATATTCGCCTGTAATGGATAATCTCATGAACATCATCCCGCTCAGCTCCGCCGATTCGCATGGCGTCGCCCATCTGCTCGATCTGTGCTTCGGCCCGGCCCGCGCGCGCCGTACCGCCGCCATCGTGCGGCAGGGGGCACAGCGCCTTCCGCAGGCCAGCTTCGCCGCCGTCGAAGGCGGCGCGATCCTCGGCAGCGTCGATGTCCATGCGCTCGACTGGGTCCACCCCGGCGGCACCGTGCATCCGCTTGCCTGGCTCGGCCCGCTGGTCAGCCACCCGGACCGGCGCGGCGAGACTATCGGCGTGCAACTGATGGACAGGGCTGTCGCCGCGCTCGATGCCATGGGGCTTGCCACCGCGCTCATCGGCGACGCGCCCTATTATCAGCGCTGGGGCTTCAGCGCCGACGCCACAACCGCCTGGCTGATGCCGGGGCCGGTCGATCGTGCCCGGCTGCTGCTGCGCGCCACCACGCCGGCGCTGTTCAGCGGCCCCGCCATGCTGCGCCCGGCCACCGCTTTGCCCGCCGGCACCCGCCACGCGGCTTGACCAAAGCCCCGGCGGCGACCATGCCGCCCGCATGGGCAGCACCGCCGAACCCATCCGCCCGCCGGGGCCTGATCTGGCGCACGCTTCGCTGGCAGAGATTGCGCGCGCCGTTGCCGAACGGCGCCTGCCCCCGGTGGAAAGCTGGAACCCCACCCATTGCGGCGACAGCGACATGCGCATCGCGGCCGACGGCACATGGTATTATCGCGGCACGCCCATCGGCCGGCCGGCGCTGGTCCGGCTTTTCTCCACCATCCTGCGCCGCGAAGCCGATGGCAGCTTCGTCCTCGTCACCCCGGTGGAGAAGCTGACCATCGCGGTGGACGACGCCCCCTTTCTTGCGGTGGAAGCGACCTGCGAAGGCGCCGGCAGCGCCCGCCGCATCGCCTTTCGCCTTCTCACCGATGAACTGGTCATCGCCGGGCCGGACAATCTGCTGCGCGTCGAAACCGCGCAAGACGGCACCCCGCGCCCCTATCTGCATGTGCGCGGGCCGCTTGACCGCCCATTGGAGGCGCTGGTCAACCGCGCCACCTTCTATCAGCTGGCCGACCTTGCGCTGAACGAGCAAGAGCGGTTCGGCGGTCCCCCCGGTCTCTGGAGCGGAGGCAGTTTCTTTGCCTTTTCGGACTGAGCCCCGCCTGCTGGCCGGCGCGCTCAGCGCCGCGCTGCAACGCCCGTTCGATCCGCCGCTCGGCGGGGACACGGATATCGGCGGCATATTGCAGCTGCCCGACACGCCGCCGCTCGCCGCCGCGGTGCTGATGCCGATCGTGATGCGCGCCGCGCCGGGGCTCATCCTCACCACCCGCACCCTGCACATGCGCAGCCACGCCGGACAGGTCGCCTTCCCCGGCGGCCGCGTCGATGCGACAGACGCCGATCATGTGGCCGCGGCGCTGCGGGAAGCGCAGGAGGAGATCGGCCTGCCCCCCGAACAGGTGCAGGTGCTGGGTGCCACAGACCCCTATCGCACCCGGAGCGGCTATCAAATCCAGCCGGTCGTCGGGCTGATCCCGCCCGATCTGCCGCTCACCCCCAATCCGGATGAGGTGGCGGACCTGTTCGAAGTGCCGCTGGCCTTCGCGCTCGACCCCGCCAACCACCAGCGCCACGAAACGCTGCGCGAAGGCCGGATGCGGCGCTATTATGTCATCGAATGGCAGGGCCGCACCATCTGGGGGGCCACCGCCGGCATGCTGGTGAACCTGTCCGCCCGGATGCACGCATGACGCAGCTCAACCCCGCGCTCTGGCAAGACCGCCCCGGTCTCCCCCGGCTGCTCACCGTGCTGGGCGCAGCCGAAGGCGACACCCGCATCGTCGGCGGCGCGGTGCGGGACTGGCTGCTGAACCTGCCGGTATCCGATATCGACATCGCCACCCGCCTGCTGCCCGACGCGGTGATGGCGCGGCTGGCGGCCGCCGGCATCAAATCCATTCCCACCGGCCTGCAACATGGCACCGTCACGGCCGTCGTCGATGGCCGGCCGCATGAAATCACCACGCTGCGGCGCGACATTGAAACCCACGGCCGCCACGCCACGGTCGCCTTCACCGATGATTGGCAGGCCGACGCCGCGCGCCGCGATTTCACCATCAACGCGCTTTATGCCGATCCGGTCAGCGGCAGCGTCACCGACTATTTCACCGGCCTCGCCGATCTCTCCACCCGCACGGTCCGCTTCATCGGCGACGCTCGCACCCGCATCGCCGAGGATCATTTACGCATCCTGCGCTTCTTCCGCTTCTCCGCCCGCTTTTCCGACCATCTCGAACCCGCCGGCCTGCTGGCCTGCGCCGAACGCGCCAACGATCTGATGGCGCTGTCGCGCGAGCGTATCCGCGACGAACTGCTGAAGCTGCTGGCGCTCCCCGCCCCCGCGCCCACCATCGCGGCCATGCTGGCCCATGGAATCCTCGCCCCCATCCTCCCCGAAATCACCGGCACCGCCGCACTGGAGGCGCTGATCGCCGCCGAGGCCGCGGCCACCGTCTCCCCCGGCCCCATCCGCCGCCTGGCCGCGCTGCTGCCCGAAAAGCCCGCCATCGCCGCCGACATCGCGGTGCGGCTGAAGCTCAGCAACGCCGAAAAAGCCCGCCTCACCGAAGCCGCGGACCGCACCCCCGTGCCGGCAGATCCGCGCGCGCTCGCCTATGCCATTGGTGCCGACGCCGCGCTCGATCGGCTGCTGCTCACCAATGACCCCCGCGCGCCGCACTGGGCCGGGCCGCTGCGCGACTGGCCCCGCCCGCGCCTCCCCATCAGCGGCAAGGATCTCATCGCCATGGGCCTGCCCCCCGGCCCCGCCGTTTCGCGCAAGCTGGCCGAGGTGGAATCCCGCTGGATCGCCGCCGGCTTCCCCGCCAGCCAGCCAGCGACGCTCGCTATCGCCCGCGAAATTCTGGGCATCCGCTGACCAAATATTTTCGCATAATCGAACAATGCGCCATATCCTGCCAATATGCTGCGCCCAAACAGGCTGTTGATGTTGTAACCGGGTGACACTGCCCAATTTTCAACGGGTCGCCTCCAAACGCCTGTTGCCATCCCCCCCGCCAAGGCGGCATCAGGCGCGTCAATAGCGGCGCCCAAGCGCCCGCATGTCGAGGGAAGGCCGCAGGGTAATAACAACCGCCCGCGCCACCGCATCCCGCAAAAAACGACAATGAACTTCCGGGGAGGAAGGGGGGGGCCGCATCCGAAGGATCGCGGCCCCTTTTCTTTGCCGCCCCAGCCCACATATGAGGTCTATGCGACTCTCTATCCTCGATCAGTCCCCCATCGCTGCCGGCACCACTGGCGGCCAGGCGCTGGCCAACAGCATCGACCTCGCCATAGAGGCCGAGCGTCAGGGCTATCACCGTTTCTGGATGGCCGAACATCATGCCACGCCATCGCTGGCGTCGGCCTCCCCTGAAATCATGCTGTCTGCCATCGGCCGCGCCACCCGGCATATCCGGCTGGGCACCGGTGGCATCATGCTGCCGCATTATTCCGCGCTGAAGGTTGCCGCCAGCTTCTCCATGCTCGCCGGCCTGTACCCCGGCCGCATCGATCTGGGCATCGGCCGCGCCCCCGGTTCCGACCCGATGACCGCCTATGCATTGCAGCAGGACCGCCGCACGCAGGCGCAGCATGATTTCCCCGGCCAGGTCGCCGAACTCATCGGCCATTTCGACGGCAGCCTGCCAGCCAACCACCCCTTCCGCCGCTATGCCGCCACGCTCCCCGGCGCGCCGGAAAAGCCCGACATCTGGATGCTCGGCTCCAGCCCTGACAGCGCCCATCTGGCCGGCGCGCTCGGCCTGCCTTATTGTATCGCCGATTTCATCGCCGGCGAACAAGTGTCACTCGCCGCCACCTATCGCGCCGCCTTCCGCCCGTCGGCCAACCGCGCCGCGCCCGAAGTGATGGTGTGCGTCTGGGCCACCTGCGCCCCCACAGAGGCCGAGGCCAACCGCCGCGCCGCGCCGGCGCGCATGCTGTTCGCCAAGATGATGGCCGGCCAGCTCATCGCTGTCCCTCACCCGGACGAGGCCTGCGCCTGGCTCGCGGAAAACCCCACCCCCGATCGCCCCGGCCGCCGCCCTGTGCTGGGAACGCCTGAACAATGCCGCGCCCAACTGCTTGAAAAAGCAAGGATCTACAACGCCGACGAACTGATGCTTGTGGGCATCATCCACAGCCACGCCCACCGGGTGGAGGGGCACGCCCTTATCGCCGACGCCATGCGCTCAGCCTGATCGCCGTCCCCCGCGCGGCACAATCCGCACCATCGTCACATCATCGATGCAGAAAACATGCGTCCACTGACCCCGCTGCACCGAGGCTTCGGCAATCCGACCATCAACCCGCACCGCCAGCGCCGCCTGGATCACCTGCCCGCCGCGCAAATGGATATCGAGCGATTCGGCCCGCGCTGACGCCAGCGCCGCCCACCCCGCCGCCAGCATCGTCTGCCCCAGCGGCCCCGCCCGCACAAAATGATCATGCCCAGACAGGTCCATGCAAAACCCCACAACAAACGCCTCGCTGCTCAATACGGCCGCCACCCAAGCCCCCTAAATCGTCCCTCCCCTTTTGGGAGAGGCCGGGGGTTGGCGTGCGCCATCAGGCACAGCCACGCCTTCTGAACCTTCGCCGCACATCAAGCGGGGGGGTGACGAACGCGCAATCATCAGCGGGCAACCCGTTATAATATCCGCTATAATGCCCGATATAATGCCAGCTAAACAGCCACCGCCATCGCCCGCAGCACCCGCTCCGCGATCATCCGGGGATCTTCTTCATGAATCAAATGCCCCAGCCCCGGCACGATCTCCACCACCGTATCCGGCACCAGTGCCTTCACCTCCAGCGGCACGTCCACCGGCACGGCCGCATCCCGATCGCCATGGATCAGCAGCATCGGTGTCCCCAGCAGCGGCAGGTGCCGGCTCAGCGCCTCCTGCTCCCAATGCGCCATCATCCGCATCGCGCCGCTCACATGTCCCGAATGGCGGAACAGCCGGTCATACAGCTTCAGGCCCTGCACATCGATGCGGCTGCCGGTGCTGCTTTGCAGAAAGCCGCCCATCCCGCCACCATAGCGCGTGCTGGCGGCCACCATCTCCGGCGCAAAGGGATTGGCAAACATCATCCTGGCAAATGTCGGAAACAAGGCCCCGGTGGCTCCGGGAAACGGCAGCAGCGCACTCCCCAGCCCCACCAGCAGCCGCGCCCCATCGCCAGAGGCGCGCAGCATCTGCGCCCCGATGGCCGCGCCGGCCGAATGCCCCACGATCATCTCCGGCCGCACGTCCAGCATCCGCATCAGCGCAATGAGCGCCGCGCCCATCCCCTCCAGCGTCGGGTCCGGCGCACTGCCGCTGAAGGCATGCCCCGGCAGATCCGGCACAATCACCCGCGCATGGCGCGCCAGCAGCGGTGCCAGATGGCGAAAACTATGTGTCGAGGCCCCGGTGCCGTGCAGCAGCAGCAGAACCGGGCCGCTGCCCATGTCCTGCACATGCCAGTTCAGCCCGCCGGCGCTCATAAAGCGCGAGCTATCCCGGTTCGGCCAGTCCCGCCCATCATGGGACCATTCGAGCAGCCCGCCCAAGTCAGGCCCCGCCCGCGCGGGTCAGGCCGCCATCTCCCGCCGCGCCAGCGCACATTCGCTCCAGATGTCTGAAAGCGCCTTCGCCAGCCGGTCGATATCGTCATCCGAATGCACCGGAGACGGTGTAATCCGCAGCCGCTCCGTGCCCCTGGGCACGGTCGGATAGTTGATCGGCTGCACATAGATGCCATGATCGCTCAGCAGCCGGTCCGAAATCAGCTTGGCGTGCCGCGCGCTTCCCACCATCACGGGGATGATGTGGCTTTCATTTTCCATCATCGGGATGCCCAGCGCGCCCAGCCGGCGCCGCACCTTCTGCACCCGCTCCTGATGCTGCACCCGCTCGACATTGCTGTTCTTCAGGTGTCGCACGCTGGCAATCGCGCCGGCCGCCACCGCCGGCGGCAGCGCGGTGGTGAAGATGAAGCCAGACGCAAAGCTGCGCACAAAATCAACGATGGAGGCAGAGGAGGCAATATAGCCGCCCACCACGCCAAAGGCCTTGCCCAGCGTGCCCTCAACCACCGTCAGCCGGTGCATCAGCCCCTCGCGCTCGGCAATGCCGCCGCCGCGCGGGCCATAAAGGCCCACGGCATGCACCTCGTCCAGATAGGTCATGGCATGATGCTTCTCGGCCACGTCGCACAGTTCGGCGATCGGTGCGATGTCGCCATCCATCGAATAGACGCTTTCGAACGCCACCAGCTTCGGCCGCGCCGGATCAAGGGTGGACAATATCCGGTCCAGATCCTCCGGGCTGTTGTGCCGGAACACATGCCGCTCCGCCTTGCTGTGGCGGATGCCCTCGATCATGGAAGCATGATTGTCGGCGTCTGACAGCACGACGCAATTGGGCAGGCGCCCGGCGAGCGTGCCCAGAGCCGCCCAGTTGGACACATAGCCCGATGTGAAGATCAGCGCGGCCTCCTTGCCGTGCAGGTCCGCCATCTCGCGCTCCAGCAGCACATGCTGATGGTGCGTGCCCGATATGTTGCGCGTGCCGCCGGCGCCCGCGCCATAGGCATCCAGCGCATCATGCATGGCAGACACCACTTCGGGATGCTGGCCCATGCCCAGATAATCATTGGAACACCAGACGGTTACCTCCTCAACCCGGTCGTCCACATGGCGCACCGCATTGGGAAAATGGCCCCGCCGCCGTTCCAGCTCGGCAAAGACCCGATAATTGCCGGCAGCGCGAAGCCCATCCAGCTGTTCTTCGCACAGGGCATCATAGTCCATTCGCATCGTCCTCTATGGTCCGGACAGCTATAGCCCGGCCTGCTGGCCTATTGCCAGCCCTGCAACCTGTCTCGCAAACAGGCGGGTGGTGCAGCATCACTGCCCGCCGGTCTTCAAATAGGCAATCAGATCCGCCCGTTTCTGCGCGTCGGCGATGCCGCCAAAGGCCATCGTCGTGCCCGGAATCGTTTCGCGCGGCTTTTTCAGATAGGAAAACAGCGCGCCCTCGGTCCACACCATATCGCTCGCCAGATTGGCAGACGAATAGCGGAAGCCCGGCACGGTGCCGGATTCCCGGCCAACGATGCCATGCAGCGACGGCCCGACCCGGTTTACGCCTTCCTCCAGCGAATGGCAGGCGGCGCACTGGGCAAACACCAGCTTGCCCGCTGCGGCATCGCCCTTCAGCGTGCTATATTCCTCCAGCATGGCGATGTCCTTCACCTCGCCAACCCTGGCATCGGGCGCCGGCATAGCCGCGACCGGCGCATCCGCGACCGGCGCACCCGGTGCGGGCGCATCCGCGACCGGCGCACCCGGTGCGGGCGCATCCGCCACAGGCGCATCCGGTGCGGGCGCATCCGCCACAGGCGCATCCGTTGCGGGCGCATCCGGTGCAGGTGCGGCACCACCGCAGCCGGTCAGCAGCAACAGCGCAGCCAAAGCCGCCATGCCTGTCACCCTGCCCAAGCCTGCCATCATGTCGCCTGCATTCGTGTCGCCTGCCATCATGTCGCCTGCTCGCATCGTCAACCGGTCTTTCGTGCCAGTCATATCTGGCTGCTATATATATGGCGCGAAAATGGCTGCAACACCGCTCCCGCTTTCAAGGGGCCTTTCGCGCGCATTAGCCGCACCTTGTCACTTTCCCGGCGGCAATTTCACGCCGCCTTGCGCAGCCTGGCATCTTCTGCCCGCCAGTCCCGGTTCACCAGCCGCTCGTCGATGGCGGTTCGGGTAAACAGCTCGCCGCCCCTTATCCAGTGCCAGGTGCGGCTCCGCTTCTTGCCGTCATCGGAAAGCTGTATCATCTCATAAAGATAAAGGTCCGGATCGTTCACAAACTGCCAATAGAGCACCACCGAGCGCCCCTTCTCGTCCAGCGGCAGTTCAGCGGCCGATCCGGTAATCAGCTCATTATTCCACCACAGCCGCTGATCGCGATATTCCGCCGGAAAGTCGCGCATCTCCTGCCGGCCATCCGGCCAGGTGAAATGATTGGTCTGGTGATAGGGAAACGGGCCGTCATCCGGAAAACGGCAGATGATGCGCGACTGATGCTCGTCGATCAGCTTGCCGGTGGCGTCATAATGGCGATACACGCCCGCCCAAACGCCCTCATGCCGCGCGAACACCGGCATATCATCCTTTAATCCCATGGCCTGCCTCCATCCGAATCACCCTCGCCCATCAAGGCGCACAGCGTCAAACAAAAACCCGCTGCGGTGCAGCAGCGCGGCCGGACCGCACCGGACTGTTATTTCCTGGACATGCCCGCAAGCCCGCCGAAGCGCTTGTTGAACTTGGCCACACGGCCACCGTCCTGCAGCTTCGCGGCACCTCCGGTCCAGGCCGGGTGGCTCTTGGGATCGATATCCAGCGCCAGCGTGTCGCCTTCCTTGCCCCAGGTGGAGCGGGTTTCGAACAGGGTGCCGTCGGTCATCTGAACCTTGATGACATGATAGTCAGGGTGAATGCCTTGCTTGGCCATGCGGATATTCCTCATCTGTGCGGCTGGTTCCAACCAGCCTGTCTGGAAAGCGAGCGCGCATAGGGCGAACCGGCCGAAAAAGCAAGGCAGGCCGCCGCAACAGCTCCGCAATAGCCGGTGCGTCACACGATGAACGGTAGACACAGCAGCAATATAAGGGCAGCGGAACCACAACGCCCGGCGGGGCGGCATGCGACAACAGGCACGGGGCAGGAATCGCCCCGGCCGATAACAGCAGGTGCAAGATGACGCTAATCGGCAAACCGGTAACAGAGGGCGAGGACGCCGCCGCCAATCGCGCCGCCATGGCAGCGCTGGTAACAGAGCTGCGCGCCCGCGCCGCCACCATCGCGCTGGGCGGCCCGCCGGCATCGCGCGAACGCCATGTCGCGCGCGGCAAGCTGCTGCCCCGCGAACGGGTGGAGCGGCTGATCGACCCCGGCTCCGCCTTCCTCGAAATCGGCCAGTTCGCGGCGCATGATGTCTATGGAGAGGATGTGCCCGCCGCCGGCGTCATCGCCGGCGTCGCGCAGGTCTCCGGCCGGCTCGCCATGGTTGTCGCCAATGATCCCACGGTGAAGGGCGGCAGCTATTATCCGCTCACCGTGAAAAAACATCTGCGCGCGCAGGAAATCGCCGCCGAAAACCGGCTGCCCTGCATCTATCTCGTCGATTCCGGGGGTGCCAACCTGCCGCGGCAGGATGATGTATTCCCCGATCGTGAACATTTCGGCCGCATCTTCTTCAATCAGGCGAATATGAGCGCGCAGGGCATCGCCCAGATCGCCGCCGTGCTCGGCAGCTGCACCGCGGGCGGTGCCTATGTGCCCGCCATGGCCGATCAGTCCATCATCGTGAAGAATCAGGGCACCATCTTTCTGGGCGGCCCGCCGCTGGTGAANNGGATCTGGGCGGCGGCGATGTCCACGCGCGCCTGTCGGGCGTCGTCGATCATCTGGCAGAGGATGACAGCCATGCGCTCGCGCTGGTGCGCGCCGCGATGGAAACGGTGCCGATGGGTGAAGCGCCGAC
This sequence comes from Sphingomonadales bacterium UBA6171, assembly GCA_002422985.1. Classification (GTDB taxonomy): domain Bacteria; phylum Pseudomonadota; class Alphaproteobacteria; order Sphingomonadales; family Sphingomonadaceae; genus Sandaracinobacteroides. The sequence continues at coordinate 113 of DITZ01000039.1, read as the reverse complement.
GCGCATCCCGTCCGAACCGCCGCGCTTCCCGGCGGCCGATCTCCACGCGCTGGTGCCGGTGGATACGCGCCACCCGGTCGATGTGCATGAAATCATCGCCCGCATCGTCGATG
>DITZ01000068.1 GCA_002422985.1 Sphingomonadales bacterium UBA6171 | reverse complement strand
CGTGTCAAGCACGGGGCGACGAATCCGGTTTGGAATGACATCTTCAAAGCCCAGGGTTGAAGTTCAGGGGCTGAAGTTCAGAGGCTGACGCTCATCTGCTGTTCCGCGCGAACGACCTGACGGGCATAGCTGAGGCACTGGCCGCATTTGGGGCGGCAGCCGAGGCGGGCATAGGCTTCCCGCTCGCACTTCGCGCCGGCGCGCGCGGCATCGCGCAGTTCGGTTTCACGCAGGACATTGCAGGAGCACACAATCATTTGGCGGCGTTCGGCATTTGGCGGCTTTCAGCATTTGGCGGCTTTCAGCAAGCAGCGACTCTCGGCTTCCATTGATGTTGCGACTGATATGCAACAGCTACAGCTTTTGCAAGCGATTCGCACCGGCGATTGCGCCGAAACNNGGGTTAAAATTATCCGTGACAATAGCTGGGCTTGCTGGTTAACCTTGGTCCATGGGTCGCTAACGCCGGTTAAATCCGGTGGCGAAAGTCTGTTGCATGGCGGCTTCACCCGGATTTTCTGCGGCGATCTTTCTGCTGTTGTTCGGCACCAGACCGGAGGCGATCAAATTCGCGCCGCTGGTGCGCGAATTGCGGGCGCGCGGCAGCGAGGTGCTGCTGGTGGCGACCGGACAGCATCCGGAACTGGCGGGCGCCATGTTGCAGGAGGTGGGGCTGGAGGTCGACGTGGATCTGGGCATCCAGCGCGACGGCAGCACGCCGGCGGACCTGCTGGCGCGCATATTGCAACGCCTGCCGCCGCTGATCGCGCGGGCCAGGCCCGCCATGCTGCTGGTGCAGGGGGATACGGTGTCGGCATTGGGGGGCGCGCTGGCGGCCAGCTATGCTCAGGTNNGCATGTGGAAGCGGGCCTGCGCACCGGCAACCGGGCGGAACCGTTTCCCGAGGAGCATCAGCGCATCATGATCGGCGCGCTGGCGTCGCTGCATTTTGCGCCCACCGAACGCGCGGCGGCGGCGCTGCGGGCCGAAGGCGTGGCGGAATCGGCCATCCATGTGACGGGGAATACCGGCATCGATGCGCTGATGGCCTCGGTTGCGCGGCTCGGCTCCACGCCGCTGCTGCAATATGCGATGGCGGCGCGCTTTGCGCCGATTCTGGCGGATGGGCGGCCGCTGCTGCTGGCCACCATTCACCGGCGGGAGAATCAGGGCGCGCGGCTGGGGGCGATTTCGGCGGCGCTGGCGGCCATAGCCGGGCAGGGCAGGATGCAGATCGTGATGCCGCTGCATCCCAATCCGCGGGTGAAGGCGCATTTTAAGGCACGGCTGGCGGGCTTGCCGGGCGTGCATCTGCTGCCAGCGATCAGCCATGCGGAGATGCTGTGGCTGATGCAGCGCGCGCGGCTGCTGCTGACCGATTCGGGCGGGCTGATGGAGGAAGCGCCGGCACTGGGGCTGCGCACTTTGGTGGCGCGCAAATGTTCGGAGCGGCCGGAGGCGGTGGATTGCGGCGCGGCGACGCTGGTGGGGCACCGCACGAATGTCATCCTGGAAGCGGTGGCGGCGGCGCTGGCCGGGCCGCCGATCCCGCCGATGTTCCCCTTTGGCGACGGGCGGGCCGCCTGGCGGATTGCCAATCATCTGGAGGCGGCGCTCGGCCGGCCGGTGGAGCGGCGGGCGCTTCAGCCGGCCTGAGGAAGATCAATGGCGCCAAGGCCCGTCATCATCGGCACGAAGGCGGGGAAGCTGGTGGAGATGGGCGCGCGATCATCCACGCTGATCGGCTGGCGCGCCGCGAGCGACAGGATGGCAAAGCTCATGGCGATGCGGTGATCGAGATGCGCGGCGACGGTGACGCCGCCGGGCACGGGATCGCCGCCGCTGCCATGCACGATGAGCCCGTCGGGCAGCTCCTCCACATGGACACCGCAGGCCATGAGGCCGGTTGCCATGGCGGAGATGCGGTCGCTTTCCTTGACGCGCAGCTCCGCTATGCCGCGCATCACGGTGCGGCCATGGGCCAGCGCGGCGGCGACGAACAGGATGGGATATTCGTCGATCATGCTGGGCGCGATCGCCGGCGGCACCTCCACGCCCCGCAGTGCCGAGGCGCTGATCAGCAGATCGGCCACCGGCTCGCCGCCGACCAGCCGTTCATTCCGGCGGACGATGGACGCGCCCATGCTGTTGAGCACGCGGTAGACGCCGTCGCGGGTGGGGTTGAGGCCGACGCCGCGCACAATGATGCGGCTGCCGGGCACAATGAGGGCGGCGACGGTGGGGAAGGCGGCGGACGAGGGGTCGCCCGGCACGTCAATGTCCTGCGGGGAGAGGCTGGCCGGGCCGGTGAGGCGGATGATTCGGCCGCCGCCATCCATCGGCTCCACCACCAGCCTGGCGCCGAAGCCGGCGAGCATCCGCTCGCTATGGTCGCGGGTGGCTTCCGGCTCTTCCACCACGGTTTCGCCGGGCGTGTTGAGGCCGGCGAGCAGCACGGCGGATTTCACCTGAGCCGACGCCACGGGCAGGCGCCAGTGGATGGGCAGCGCCGGGCACAGGCCGTTGACGGTGAGTGGCAGGCGGCCGCCGGGCGCGGTGTCGAACATCGCGCCGGAGAGCGAGAGCGGCTCCACCACGCGGCCCATCGGCCGGCGGGAGAGCGAGGCGTCGCCCACAAAGGTCGCGCGGATCGGGTGGCTGGAAAGAAGGCCCATCAGCAGGCGGGTGGAGGTGCCGCTGTTGCCCATGTCCAGATGCGCTTCGGGTTGCAGCAGCGAGCCGACGCCGACGCCATGCACCGTCCACCGGCCTTCGCCGGTGCGGGTGATGGTGGCGCCCATTGCCCGCATGGCGGCGGCGGTTGCCAGCACATCCTCGCCCTCCAGCAGGCCGGTGATGCGGCTTTCGCCGACCGCCAGGCTGGCGAGCATCAGCGCGCGGTGCGAGATGGACTTGTCGCCGGGCACGCTGACGGTGCCGGAGAGCGGCGTGGCCGGCGAGAGCGTGAGCGGGAAGCGGCCATGGGGCGAAGCGGACATGGTGCGCGGCTTTGACAGTCGGCACCGGCTATGGCAAGGCGCGCCACAAGAACAAGGTGGCCGAGCATGCCGAACCCCGGTGTCCGCCGCCCTTCACAGGAGTTTTGAGCGTTGATCAAGGCCGAATGGGGCACCAAACGCCAGTGCCCGAAATGCGCAACCCGCTTTTATGATCTGACGAACGACGAGCCGGTCACCTGCATCAGCTGCGGGAACAGCTGGACGCCGGAGCCGATCCTGAAATCGAAGCAGACCCTGCCGTTTGAAGCCAGCAAGGCCGATGGCGAGGGCAGCGCGGCCGTTCCGGCGCTGGAAAGCGATGATCTTGATATCGATGCCGATTCGGATGAACCTTCGGAGGACACCGATGTGGATATCGGCGGCGACGATGATCTTTCCGAGGTTGTGGTCGAAGATCGGGAAGAAGAGCGATAAGGGGCTTGCGCGGCACCGGGCTTCGCGCTAGTGCCGCGCTCCTGCCACGGACTGTCCGGTTGTGGCAGCCAGATGGTGACGGGGCCTTAGCTCAGCTGGGAGAGCGCTACAATGGCATTGTAGAGGTCAGCGGTTCGATCCCGCTAGGCTCCACCACCATTTCCTGTATCTGATTTTTCCGCATGGCGGCCCCATCTTTGATCGGGCCGCTTTGTTGATTCCGGGCTGATTCCGGCGTCGGGGCTGATTCCGGCATCCGGGCAAATAGTGGCAGGCCGATGTTGCCGGTGTATTGGGGTGTATTGGCGCGGGGGCGCTTTGACCCTGTGCCCCCACCCCCGACCCCTCCCCTGAAGGGGAGGGGAGGAAGTAGCGCTTCCTTCTCCCCTCCCCTTCAGGGAAGCGGCCGGGGGTGGGGGTGCGCCGCCACACGCAACCCCACCCTGGCACCCTATCCCAGCCGCGCCAGCGCCGCGCGGAATCGCGTTGCTTCCGTCGAGCGCGCCTCATAATCCGCGCGCGCCTTTTCCACCGCTTCGGGGCGGGCGCGTTCGGTAAAGCCGGGATTGCCCAGTCGCTGCGCCAGGCTGGCGGCTTCTTTTTCCGCCCCTTCGGCGGCCCTGGCCAGCCGGGCGCGTTCGGCGGCGAGATCAATCACGCCGTCCAGCGGCACGGCATAGGTCAGCCCATCCACCACCAGCTGCGCGGTGCCGCCGCCGGGCAGCGGGCCGTGCACCAGCGATGATGCCCGCGCCAGCCGGTCCAGCGCCGGCTGGTGCCGTTCCAGCCGCGCCTTCGTCAGCATATCGGCATCCGCCACATGCAGCGGCAGCCTGGCCGATGGCGGCACATTCATTTCGGTGCGGGTCGAGCGAATGGCGGAGATGAGGTCGATCAGCCAGAAAATCTCGTCGCTCGCCGGCTCCAGCGTGATCGGCAGCTTCGGCCATTCGGCCAGGATGAGATCATGCTGGCGGCTGCCCATGGCATGCCACAGTTCCTCGGTGAGGAAGGGCATCACCGGGTGCAGGCACTTCAGGATCGTGTCGATCACGAAAGCAGCCGTTGCGCGGGTTTCGGCGGTGTGCGGGCCGTCCTGCGCCAGCAGCGGCTTGGCCAGTTCCAGATACCAGTCGCAGAACAGGTCCCAGGTGAAGCGGTAGAGCTGGCTGCAATACTGATCGAAGCGGTAGGCTTCGAGCGTCTGGTTGGCAGCCGAGGCCATGCGCGCGGCTTCGCTGAGAATCCAGCGGTTGACCGGATGGTGGCAGCCGGGCGCTTCACTGGCGTTGGTCGCGCTGATGCCCTGCGTCTGACAGAAGCGCACGGCGTTCCACAGCTTGGTGGCGAAGTTGCGATAGCCTTCCACGCGCTTTTCGTCGAACTTCACATCGCGGCCCTGGCTTTCCATGGCGGCCATGGTGAAGCGCAGCGCATCGGCGCCATACAGGTCCACCAGCGTCAGCGGATCGACGGTATTGCCTTTGGATTTCGCCATTTTCTGCCCCTGCGCGTCGCGCACAAGGCCATGGATATAAACGGTGTGAAACGGCGCCTGCCCGGTCAGCTCCAGCCCCTGCATCATCATGCGGGCGACCCAGAAGAAGATGATGTCGTAGACGGTGACGGGGACGCTGCTGGGCAGATAGAGGTCGATGTCGTTCAGGCCTGTCTTTACCTCTGGACCGCTCAGGCCGGG
>DITZ01000021.1:163-8304 GCA_002422985.1 Sphingomonadales bacterium UBA6171 | reverse complement strand
TGGTGCGGTCATCGACATAGACATCGTCCTGATAGGCCGCATCCATCAGCTGCTCGCGGGACTTCACAAAGCCCGGCCTGGCCGCCAGCGTCTCCAGGATCATGAACTCGGTCACCGTCAGCGCGACATCGCCGCGCCGCCCCTCGCCGGCATCCCATGTGACCCGGTGCCGGGCCGGGTCCATGGTCAGGCGCCCGCGCACAATCGGCTCGGCTTCCGGCTCGGCCGGTGCGGCTTCGGGGGCCACGCGGCGGTTGGCCGCGCGCCGCAGCACGGCACGGATGCGCTCGATGAGCAGCCGCTGGCTGAACGGCTTGCCGATATAGTCGTCCGCGCCCATGGCCAGCCCCAGCGCCTCGTCGATCTCGGTGTCCTTGCTGGTCAGGAAGATGACCGGCAGCTCCGACTTCTCGCGCAGCCGGCGCAGCACCTCCATGCCGTCCATGCGCGGCATCTTGATGTCGAGCACAGCAAGGTCGGGCGGGTTTTCGGTCAGCGCCTTCAGCGCCGTGTCGCCGTCGGAATAAAGCCGCACGGTAAAGCCCTCGGCCTGCAGCGCGATCGACACCGAAGTGAGGATGTTGCGGTCATCGTCAACAAGTGCGACGACCGGCGGAGCGGCTTCCTCGGACATGTCGTCTCTTCTCGCGCCATGCGCGCGCAATGGCAACCCTCAGAGCGGCCCAGCCTTTGCATGCGACGGTTGAACCCGCATTTTTCGCGGAGGTTTTGACGCGCGCGCACCGACTGGCTATGCGCGATCCGATTGGTACGTGGCTGCGGCAAGCAGCCCGCTTGTAACGGGAAGGATTAACGCGTGGCTGCTGCAGAAATCTCAGGCGTCGTTCCGGCATTCGGTCTGGCCCAGAGCGGCTATCCCACCCCGGCCCGGCAATATTGGAATCTGGGCACGGCCCCGCTGGTCGAGCTGGCAGTGAGTCGCAACGAAGGCCTGCTGTCCAGGGACGGTGCCTTTGTGGTGGAAACCGGCAAGCACACCGGCCGCAGCGCCAAGGACAAGTTCATCGTGCGCGATGCCGTCACCGAAAATGCCATCTGGTGGGGCGCCACCAACAAGTCGATGACGCCGGACCAGTTTGCCGCCCTCAAGGCCGATTTCGCCGCCGCACTCGCCCAAAAGGAGACGCTGTTCGTGCAGGATCTGTACGGCGGCTCCCAGCCCCAGCACCGCGTCAAGGTCCGCGTCATTACCGAAAAGGCCTGGCACAGCCTGTTCATCCGCACCCTGCTGGTGCGTCCGGAACTGGCCGATCTGGCCGACTTCATCCCCGACTACACCATCATCGACCTGCCCAGCTTCAAGGCCTCGCCCGAGCGGCACGGCAGCCGCACCGAAACCATCATCGGCGTGGATTTCGAGGGCAAGACCATCCTCATCGGCGGCACCGCCTATGCCGGCGAAATGAAGAAGAGCGTCTTCTCCATCCTCAACTACCTGCTGCCGCTGTCCGGCGTCATGCCCATGCACTGCTCGGCCAACATCGGCCCCAAGGGTGACACGGCGGTGTTCTTCGGCCTGTCCGGCACCGGCAAGACCACGCTCAGCGCCGACGCCAGCCGCACGCTCATCGGCGATGACGAGCATGGCTGGTCGGACACGGCGGTCTTCAACTTCGAAGGCGGCTGCTATGCCAAGATGATCCGCCTTTCCGCCGAGGCCGAGCCGGAAATCTACGCCACCACCAAGCGTTTCGGCACGGTGCTGGAAAATGTGGTCATCGATCCGCTCACCCGCGAGATCGATCTCGACGACAATCGCCTCGCCGAGAACAGCCGCGGCTCCTACCCCATCGAAGCCATCCCCAACGCCAGCGCCGACAATCTCGGCCCGGTGCCCAAGAACATCATCATGCTGACCGCCGATGCCTTTGGCGTGCTGCCCCCCATCGCCAGGCTGACACCGGAACAGGCCATGTACCACTTCCTGTCCGGCTACACCGCGCGCGTGGCCGGCACGGAAATCGGCGTGACCGAGCCGGAAGCCACCTTCAGCACCTGCTTTGGCGCCCCGTTCATGCCGCGCCATCCCAGCGTCTATGGCAATCTGCTCAAGGAGCGCATCGCCAGGGGCGGCGTCGATGTCTGGCTGGTCAACACCGGCTGGACCGGCGGCGGCGCCGGCACAGGCGACACCGGCACCCGCATGCCCATCAAGGTGACGCGCGCCCTGCTCAACGCCGCGCTGGACGGCTCGCTCAAGACTGCCGAGTTCCGCACCGATGACAATTTCGGCTTTGCCGTGCCGGTCGCCGTGCCGGGCGTGGATTCAAAGATCCTCAACCCGCGCGAAACCTGGCCCGACAAGGCCGCCTATGACGCGCGGGCCGCACGCCTCGTGGGCATGTTCATCGACAATTTCGCGCCGTTCGAAGCGCATGTCGATGCCGCCGTGCGGGACAGCGCCCCCAAGGCCGCCTGAAACCCGCAGCAAAGAGCCGGGAGCAGACCGCTCCCGGCACTCTTGCGTCATGACAAAATAAATCCAGAAAATCATCTTGTTTGCTCAAGAAACAAAACCATATGAAATAAGCGAGAATATCGGTTTTTCCCGCGCCAACAAAACAAGAGTCAGCCTTTCCAAAAAGGCCGGCGCAATGGGAATTTCCACATGTCTTATTTCACGCAAAAAGTCCCTGTTCTTGCCCTGACAACTTCAGCCGTCCTGCTTCTGTCCGCCTGTGCCTCTGGCAGCCGCCCGCTCGATACTGGCCAGCGTATCACGGCACGCGGCGACAACATCACCGCCCGTGGCGACGCCTGGGCGGAGGGCCAGAAGGACCTGCAAAAGGGCCGTCAGCTCCTCCAGAAAAGCGCCGAACGCCAGCAGGATGCCGAAAAGCGCCTCAAGCGCGCGCAGGACGACATCGCAAAGGCCGAGGCCCGCATGCGCACTGCCCAGGCCGACCGCATGACCGGTGAACAGCTTGTCGCCAGCGGCACCCGGCAGATGCAGCAGGCCGAAACCGACTATGACCAGATCCGCCGCGAGCCGTCCGCGCTCACTCCCTGATCCTGGGTCGTGAACGCATAAAGTGACCAGTTCACGGCCTAGATCAGCCCGCCATCGGCAATGATGGTCCGCCCGTTCACCCAGCGCGAGTCGGGCGAAGCCAGAAACAGGATGATGTCGGCGATATCCTCCGGCTGCCCCATGCGCCCCAGCGGCGTGGCGGCCGCAAGCCCGGCGCGCACCTCATCGGGGATCCAGGCCGTCATCGGCGTCTCGGTGGCGCCGGGCGCCACGCTGTTGATGGTGACGTTGCGCCCGGCCAGCTCGCGCGCAAAGCCCTGCGTCAGGGTGATGACCGCCGATTTCGCCGCGCAATAGGGCACCAGCCCCGCCATCGGCCCATAGGACAGGTTGGTGGACACATTGACAATCCGCCCGCCGCGCGCCCCGAACTGCGCCACCGCTGCCTGCATCATCAGCAGCGTGGAGAGCACATTGTCATTCATCAGCGCCGTGAAGCTTTCGGCGGTAATGCTGCCGAACGGCTGCTGGGGCGAGGTGCCGGCGCAATTGACCAGAATATCGAGCCGCCCCAGCGCCGCGACACAGGCCGTCGCCATCGCCTCGCAGTCCGCCTGCACGGCGCAGTCGCCCGCAAGCGCCACCGCCTGCCCGCCTGCCTCCACAATGGCCGCCACTGTCGCTGCCACGCCGGCCCGGTTGTGCCGGCCATGCACGCCAACGGCCGCGCCGGCCCGCGCCAGCGTCCGCGCCGCAGCGCTGCCAATGCCGCCGGAGCCGCCGGTCACCAGCGCCACCTGTCCTGCCAGAACGCCGCCCATCTCCATCCCCTTTTCAGTTCCGTTTCACGTCACGTCTTCACCCATGGCGCCGCAGCGCACGCAGGTCGTCCACCGGCCCGGTCGCCAGCCCGATACCCCGCAAGCCATCCGCCCCCAGCGTCTGAAAGCCGTAATAATAGAGGTGAAGACGGTCGCCCGCCGCCACCAGCCGGTTGGCCGCCACGCCAAAATCGTCCCATGCCCCTTTGGGCCCGGTGGTGAAGAACGGCCCGTGGCCCAGATGGTGCCACAGCAGCCCGTCGTCGGAGTCGGCCGCCGCAATGCTGCGGCCATGGTGCGCGTCCAGCCCGGTATAGACCATCAGCCAGCGGCGCCCGCCCGGCAACGGGTTCAGCAGCACCTGCCGTGTCACCATCCCGCCCCGATTCCAGTCCCAGCGCCCGCCGGAAAACGCAATCGGCCCCAGCGGCGTCCAGCGCACCCCGTCGTCCGACACATGCACCTCGGTCTCATAGTCGGCGATGTCGAGGCTCGGCACGGTCAGCTGCATCACGAAGCGCCGCCCGTCCCAGAAGACATTCGGCCAGCTCGCATAAAGCTGCTGTGCGGAAAAATCGACCAGCCCGCCGCCGCCAGCAGGCCCGCGCACCCGTGTCCAGGTCACGCCGTCGCGGCTGCGCGCCAGACCGGGCCGCATGCCGATCCCGGCCATCTGGCCAATGGCCGGGTTGGTGGAAGTGCGCACCTCCGTCCCACCGCCGAAATACCACATCAGCCACTCACCGGCGCCGCGCGTCACATCGGTCAGCCCCACGTGCAGGGCGTCGAAATCACCCGCCACGCCCGATGGCGCAAACACCGCGCCACAGGGCTCGGGACCGTCCACCCGCTGCCAGTCGATGCCATCGGCCGACGTCGCCAGTGCAATGCGCCCGCTGCCCAGCGGCGGCGGCCCGCCCATGTCATGGTCGCGGCAATAATACCACATGCGCCACAGGCCGGACACCGCGTCATGGTCCACCACCGCGCCGCCCACCCTGAAGTCGTCGCACCGGCCTTCAGGTCCGGGCGCCAGCACAAGACCGGAAAGCGAAGGCGAGTGCGTGTCAGTCATGGCGCGCATGTTTCACGGGCCGCGGCGCCCCGCGCAAATCATTTTTCGCGCCGTGCCTTATCAGCCGGGCCGATGCCCGCCGGCCGGCCAGCCCTCGGCCAGCAAGCCCATGCAGGTCTCGCGCAGCACCTCGCAAAACGCCTCGGCCGCCGGCGGCAGCGCGGTGGCGGCAGATTCCACCATCACCAGCTGCAAGACCATGGGCGGGTCGAGCGGCCGCACGTCAAACATCTCGCCATAGGTCCGGGTCGCCATCAGCAGCGCCGGCAGGATCGCACACCAGTCCGAGCGTCCGATCAGGTCCAGCGTCGCCATCATGGAGTTCATCTCCACGACTTCGCCAATCTGCGCCCCATGCGCGTTCAGATGGGAGCGCACCGTCTGCGCCCGCACATTGGCAATCTCGGGCAGTACCAGCTTCAATGGTCCCAGCCCCGCCAGCCGCACCGGCGCGCCCCCGGCATTCTCCCCGGCATCCGCCCCTTTCGCCCGCACCAGCACCTCGGGCGTCGCCATGAAATTGCTGATCCGCAAGCCCTGCACCGCCGGCATCGCCGGCACCACCGCCACATCCAGTTCGCCCGCCATCACCTGCGCCACCAGCGCCGCGCTATAGGCCTCGGTCACGCTCACCTTCACATTGGGGTGCCGCGCCCGAAAGCGCATCAGCGCCGGCGCCAGCGCTGCCGCATTCACCGTGGGCATCAGCCCCAGCCGGGTCTCGCCCGTCAGGCCGAAGGAAAACTGGCGCAGCCGCTGAAACGCCGTATCGCTGGCCCTGAGCGCGTGCAGGCAATGCTGGTAGAAGACATCGGCCGCCGGAGTGGGCAACACCCGGCCCTTCTCGCGGCGGAACAGCTCCACGCCATGGCGCACCTCAAGGTTCCGTACATGCTGGGACACGCCGGACTGGGTGGCGCCTTCCCGCGCGGCCGCCAGCGTAAAGGACCGCTCCTCATAGGCGGCCACAAACAGCTCCAGGTTCCTCATGGCACCACACTATCGGAAAAGCTGATGCATTCCACAAAAATAAATCATTTCTTGTTGCAGCGCCACTCTGGGTATCCCTGTGTGATGGGTGGGGAAGAAAACCGGTCCTTCGAGGCCTTGCAGGGCAGCGCCATGCGCGCTCAATCGGCCCTGCATGCCCAATCGGCCTCACATGCCCAAAAGCAGCTGCGTCAGGCGCTGGGCCGCTTCACCACCGGCGTCACCGTCATCACCGCGCGTGCGCCGTGCGGCGGCCATGTCGGCCTCACCGCCAACAGCTTCAGCGCGCTTTCGCTGGAGCCGCCGCTGGTGCTCTGGAGTCTGCGTCTGGCCTCTGCCCAGCGCGCGGCCTTTGCCCATGCCTCGCATTTTGCCGTCAATGTCCTCACCGCCAGCCAGCGCCCGCTCGGCGACCGGTTCGCGCAGCCCGGCGAAGACCGTTTCTCCGGCCTGGACTGGCAGCCCGGTCGCGGCGGCGCCCCGGTGTTCGCCGATGTGCTGGCCAGCTTCGAATGCCGCACCGCGCGCACGCTGGAGCTTGGCGACCATCTCCTCTTCATCGGCGAGGTGGAACATTTCGCCTTCGTCGACGGCGAGCCCCTCATCTATGGCTGCGGGCGTTATGCGGTGCCAGCCGCGCTCGCCGCCGCCTGACCCCTCAATGACAGGAACCGCCTGATGGACCTCGGGTTCTTCACCATGCCGATCCACCCGCTCGGCCGCAGCGTCACCGAAACGCTCAAGGAAGACCGCGAACTCGCGCTCATCGCCGACCGTCTCGGTTTCACCGAAGGCTTTTACGGGGAACATGTCACCGACTCCGCCGAGACCATCACCTCGTCGCTCATCTTCATCGCCTCGCTGATCTCCGACACGAAAACCATCAAGCTCGGCACCGGCACCGTCAACCTGCCCTGCCACCACCCCGCCGCCGTCGCCGCACAGGTGGCCATGGTCGATCACATGGCGGAAGGGCGCTTCCTGTTCGGCATCAGCCCCGNNTTCGGCAACCTCGACAATGACCGCACCGCCATGTTCCTGGAAGCCATCGACCATGTGCTGGGCATCTGGGCCAGCGAGGCCCCGCACAAACGGACCGGAAAATACTGGAACTTCTCCACGGAACGCACCACCATCCCCGCGCTCGGCCAGGGCAGCATCATGAAGCCCTATCAACTGCCCCACCCGCCCATCGTCGTCACCGCCGTCGCCCCCTTCTCCAAGGGCGTCACCGAGGCCGCCAAGCGGGGCTGGCAGCCCATCTCCGCCAATTTCCTGCTGCCGCAATGGGTCAAGACGCATTGGCCCAATTATGTGAAGGGCTGCCAGGAGGCCGGGCTTGCCGCGTCTCCGTCGCACTGGCGCGTGGCCAAGAGCATCTTCGTCGCCGATGAAATGGCCACCGCGCGCCGCTACGCCACTGATGCGGGCGGCCCCTATCACCAATATTACCGCTCCATCGTCACCAAGATGCTGGCCAACGGCCGCGCCAACCTGTTCAAGCGCGATCAGGCCGCGCCGGACAGCAGCGTCACCGTCGAGGCCGTGGTGGAAGATCTCGTCATCTGGGGGACGCCGGACAAGGTGGCCGATGACCTTCAAGCCTTCCGGGAGACGGTGGGCGACTTCGGCACACTGCTCTACGCCGGCCATGACTGGGCCGACAGGAAGCTCGCTATCCGCTCCATGGAACTGATGGCCGAACAGGTCATGCCCCGGCTCGACAGCACGCCTGTCAGGATGGCCAGCTGATGGCCGGCGTGCAGCAGCTCACCATCCGCGCCAGCGATGGCGAAACCCTGCTGCACGCCCGCCTGCAAGGCCCGGCCGACGCGCCGGTCGTCACCCTGCTGCACACGCTCGCCACCCANNCCCGGCCCCACCGGCCATGGCTACACGCTGGCCGGCCTTGCCGCCGACGTGCTGGCCGCCTGGGACCAGCTGGCCATTGCCCGCTCGCACCTTCTCGGTCTGTCCATCGGCGGCATGGTGGCGCTGGAGGTGGCGCTCGCCGCCCCCGCGCGCGTCACCTGCGTCGTCGCCGCCGACTGCCGGGCCGATGCGCCACCGCCGTTTCTCGCACTCTGGCCCGCACGCCGCGCCCTGCTGCTGGATCAGGGGCTTGATGCGGTGGCCGTCATCACGCTTCCCACCTGGCTCACCCCGGCGGCCCCTGCGGACGCCGTGGCAAAGGCGCGCGCCATGATCCTCGACACCTCGCCCGCAGGCTACATCGCCGCCACCCATGCGCTGGAAGGTGTGC
>DITZ01000021.1:0-155 GCA_002422985.1 Sphingomonadales bacterium UBA6171 | reverse complement strand
CCATCCTGCAAGGCCCCGCCCATCTTCCCAATCTCGAAGCGCCAGAGGCCTTTCACGCCGCCATCCAGCCCGTCTTTGCCCAGCATGACGAGGTTCTGGCATGAAGGCCGGCATCATCGGGGCTGGAATTATAGGATTGGGCACCATGGGCGGCG
>DITZ01000070.1 GCA_002422985.1 Sphingomonadales bacterium UBA6171 | reverse complement strand
GCCTGAAGGCGCGCAATGGGGGCGGTGATAACCCGATTAAGATCGCCGAAGGTGTCAATCAGCAGGCGGGCAAGGGGTTTGACATCTTGGCGCTGGATGGCACGAAACAGGAGCAGTTCCAGCAACTCGTAGTCCGGCATCGACGCCCCACAGTCAGCCATAAACCGATCCCGCAGGCGTTTGCGGTGGTCGGTGATGTAGGAAGGCAGCTTGGGTGGAAGGGCTGTCGGCACAGCTTCATCCTCATCCCCTGTCGGGGCGAAGAGGGGGAAGGTGCCGTCTTGGAAGCCGCGCTTTGCCATGGGGGCAGATTGGCAGGGGTTGGTGAATCAAGCGTTAATGAAGGTGCAGCGGGTGCCGGATGGCGTGCGAAATTTGAGGTAAGATCTGCGTCTGGTTCGGGTAGGGCCGACGTCTGGTTTACGTCATGACGTTGCTGCGCCTGTGGCAAGCTGCGGGCAAAGAAAAACCCCGCCGGTTTCCCGGCGGGGTCTGAACGCTGAGAGCGTGGTCAGGGCTCCGCGACGCGGAGTCTGGGTCAGCTTTTCATGCCATCCCAAAAGCCCTTTACCTTGGAAAAGAATGACGACCCTTCGGGGTTGTTCTCTTCCGACAGCTTTTCAAACTCGCGCAGCAGTTCTTTTTGCCGTGCGGTCAGGTTGACTGGTGTTTCCACCGCCAACTCGATCAGCATATCGCCAACACCGCCGCCGCGCAGGGCGGGCATGCCTTTGGCCCGCAGGCGCAACTGCTTGCCGGATTGTGCGCCGGCGGGCACCTTGACCCGACTGCGACCGCCGTCAATCGTCGGCACCTCAACCTCGCCGCCGATGGCGGCGTTGGTCATGCTGACTGGCACGCGGCAGAACAAATGCGCGCCGTCGCGTTGGAACAGAGCGTGTTCGCGGACTTCGATGAAGATATAAAGATCGCCCGACGGCCCGCCACGCAAGCCTGCCTCGCCCTCGCCCGCAAGTCGGATGCGGGTTCCGGTTTCGACCCCTGCGGGGATGTTGACCGACAGCGCCCGCTCTTTCTCGATCCGCCCTTGACCACTGCAAGCACGGCATGGGTTTTTGATGATCTGGCCCATGCCATTGCAGGTCGGGCAGGTGCGTTCGACGGTGAAGAAACCCTGCTGAGCGCGGACCTTGCCCATGCCGGAACAGGTTGGGCAGGTGGTGGGCTCTGCACCGCCTTCGGCGCCAGAGCCACGACACGTGTCGCAGGCAGTCGAGGTCGGCACGTTGATGGTTTTCTGAATGCCTTTGAAGGCTTCTTCGAGCGAGATGCGCAGATTGTAGCGCAGGTCAGACCCACGTTGCGCACGGGATCTGCCCTGACCGCCGCCGCGTCCGCCCATGAAGTCGCCAAACAGGTCTTCGAACACGTCCGAAAAGGCAGAGGCAAAGTCACCGTTGCCACCTGCCCCGGGGTGTCCGCCACGCCCGCCACCCATGCCACCCTCAAACGCGGCGTGGCCGTAGCGATCGTAAGCCGCCTTTTTGTCAGCGTCTTTCAACACCTCATACGCCTCGTTCACTTCTTTGAACTGAGCTTCGGCGTTGGGGTTGTCAGAGTTGCGATCAGGGTGCAGCTCTTTGGCCTTTGATCGGTAAGCCTTTTTCAAGTCTTCCGCCGAAGAGCCCTTAGGCACGCCCAGAACATCGTAAAAGTCGCGTTTTGCCATGGGTATGAACCCCTTTCCCGAACCGGACAGGGGCGGCCCGTTCCCGGACCGCCCCCTCTTCCGTTTCCTGCGGTCTTATTTCCGCTTGTTTTCGCCCAAATCCTCGAAGTCGGCATCGACGATATCTTCGTCGACATCGCGCGGACGGTCAGGATCGGCCCCTTCGCCCTCGGACTGGGTGGCTTTGTAGATCGCCTCGCCCAGCTTCATAGCAGCTTCGGTCAGGTTCTGAATGCCCGAGCGGATCTTGCCAGCGTCGTCGCCTTTCAGCGCTTCTTCAAGCGGCTGCATGGCAAGTTCGATGGCTTCAACCGTGGTTGGATCCACCTTGTCTGCATGTTCCTTGATCGACTTTTGGGTCGAATGCAGCAGGCTTTCGCCCTGATTGCGGGTTTCCACCAATTCGCGGCGCTCTTTGTCGGCTTCGGCGTTGGCTTCGGCGTCGCGGACCATCTTTTCGATGTCTTCATCCGACAGACCGCCCGAGGCCTGAATGGTGATCGCCTGTTCCTTGTTGGTGCCTTTGTCCTTGGCTTTCACCGACACGATGCCGTTGGCGTCGATGTCGAATGTCACCTCGATCTGGGGCAGACCGCGCGGGGCGGGCGGGATGTTTTCAAGGTTGAACTGGCCCAGCATCTTGTTGTCTGCGGCCATCTCGCGTTCGCCCTGGAACACCCGGATCGTGACGGCGTTCTGGTTGTCTTCGGCGGTTGAGAAGATCTGCGACTTTTTGGTCGGGATCGTGGTGTTGCGGTCGATCATGCGGGTGAACACGCCACCCAGCGTCTCGATGCCAAGGCTGAGCGGCGTCACGTCCAGCAGCAGCACATCCTTCACATCGCCCTGCAACACGCCCGCCTGAATGGCCGCACCCATGGCGACCACTTCATCCGGATTGACCGACGTGTTCGGCTCCTTGCCGAACAGATCCTTCACGAACTGGCGCACGCGCGGCATGCGGGTCATGCCGCCCACCAGAATCACTTCGGCAATGTCGGCGGCCTTCACGCCGGCTTCGTTCATCGCGTCCACGCAGGGCTTGCGGGTGCGTTCGATGAGGTCGATCACCAGCTTTTCAAGGTCGGCGCGGCCAATGGTGCGCACCAGATGCTTCGGGCCGGTGGCGTCCGCCGTGATGAAGGGCAGATTCACTTCGGTCTGGGCCGAGGATGACAGCTCGATCTTCGCCTTTTCGGCGGCTTCCTTCAGCCGCTGCAGGGCCAGCCGGTCCTTCGTCAGGTCGATGCCCTCGTCCTTTTTGAAACCTTCGGCCAGAAATTCGACGATCTTGGCATCGAAATCCTCGCCACCCAGGAAGGTGTCGCCAGAGGTGGACTTCACCTCGAACACGCCATCGCCCAGTTCAAGGACGGAAACGTCGAACGTGCCGCCGCCAAGGTCATAGACCGCGATCGTCTTGGCATCGTTGCGCTTGTCGAGGCCATAAGCGAGGGCCGCTGCCGTCGGCTCGTTGATGATGCGCAGCACGTCGAGGCCGGCGATGCGGCCGGCATCCTTGGTGGCCTGNNTCATCTTCTGCAGGATGAAGGCGGAAATCTGCGACGGGCTGTAATCCTTGCCGCCGGCATTGACCCAGGCATCGCCATTCTGGCCGTTGACGATTTTGTAGGGAACGAGGCTCTTGTCTTTCTGCGTCATCGGATCATCGAAGCGGCGGCCGATCAGGCGCTTCACGGCAAACACGGTGTTTTCCGGGTTGGTAACCGCCTGGCGCTTGGCCGGCTGGCCCACCAGCCGCTCGCCATCCCTGGCAAATGCCACCTGCGACGGCGTGGTGCGCGCGCCTTCCGCATTTTCAATCACCTTGGGCGTGGCGCCTTCCATAACAGCTACGCAGCTGTTGGTGGTGCCCAGATCGATGCCGATAACTTTTGCCATGTCGTCCTCTTCAATAGCAGGCCAGCCCCATGGCGCGCACAGGGCGGATACGCAACTTACCCCGGGGGATATAGGCGGCCCGCGAGCCGCATCAATGGGCAGGCGGATTCTTCTTGCAGACAGCGCCCCCTTGGCCCGGCCCGGCCAATCGCCTAAATACCCGCATATCGAAGGAGTCTCCCATGATCCGCAATTTTGCCGCCATCGCCCTTATCCTTGCCAGCCCGGCTTTCGCCCAGGCGCCGGCGGTGGAAGGCGCATGGCTGCGTCTTCCCGCCGCAACCGGCCGGCCCGCTGCCGGCTATCTCTCCATCAGCGGCGGCGCGACGGCCGATGCGCTGGTCAGCGCCGCCTCCCCCAAGGCGGAGCGGATCGAGCTGCACAGCATGACGATGACCGACGGGGTGATGCGGATGCGCGCGGAAACCAGCATCGCCATTCCCGCCGGCACCGTCATCAGCTTTGCGCCCGGCGGCCATCATCTGATGCTGTTCGGCCTGTCGCCCGATGTGCTGCCGGGCCAGACGGTTCCGCTCACGCTCAGCTTCAAATCCGGCGCGAAAATCACCACCAGTGCCACCGCCCGCAGCCCGGCAGACGATCCGGCCAAGGCTTCAGGCCACGCCCACCACTAGGCCGTGTCGCACGGCCGTCTCCTCAGCAGCGGCGAGCGGGCGCTGGCGCGCTTCGCCTTTGGCGAGGCACTGGCGCTGGAGGCCGTCCGTCTGCATCAGGCCAAATGGTGGATGTGGCAGCCCGCCTGGGTGACGATGGCACCCGACGGCCATATCTGGTTTCACCCCAACGGCCGCAACTGGCATGCCGATTTCGCCGACGCCCCGATCGGCGCGCAGCGCCATTTCATTCACGAGATGGTGCATGTGTGGCAGCATCAGCAGGGGCTGGACCTGCGGCTGAAGCGGCTGCCCTTCGCGCGCTACCGCTATTTGCCGCTGCTGCCGGGCCGGCCCTTTCACCGCTATGGAATCGAGCAGCAGGCCGAGATTGTCGCGGACGCCTTCACGCTGGCGCGCGGCTATGGGCTGAAGGGGCGCGCGCCGCTGGCCGACTATGCCGCGCTCATCCCCTTCTGGCCTGCGGCCGATACCCCTGCACCCGCAGCAACAGGGTGAAACCCGCGACCGGCCGGGCCATTGGCAAGCGGGGGTGCTTTCGCCGTCAGTTTCTGGCAAATGCGGCAGCAGCACCGAAGTGGAGCCGCCAATGTCTTTGTTTGCCCGCCTGTTCATTACCCATCCTGCCTCTGTGAACGAGCGCTATCTGGAGCATATGGGCATGTCGGCCACCTTCGGCTGGGCCATGCTGCGCGCGTCCGGCGCCTGTTTCCTGCACGCACTGGTGCCCGGTCTCTGCCAGCGCACCGGCAGCAGCATCATTCGCGATCTGCACGGGCGGATGGTTGTGAACAGGGTGACGCCGCCGGTTGCGCAGGAAGAGGCCGATGCCTTTTTGTGGATGGCGGCGAATATTTAAGTCGGCGGTGGCTTGTGGGGCTGACCCCCACCCCCGGCCCCTCCCCTGAAGGGGAGGGGAGAGGATAGCGCTACGCTCTCCCCTCCCCTTGCACGGAGGGGTCGGGGGTGGGGTCAGCAACGCCACGGCAGCGCCGGCAACACCGCGACACAATCACTCACCCCGGCTTCTTCACCCGGTCCAGCTCGTCGCCGCTCACCCGCACCACATGCAGCACATTGGTGGAGCCGGGCACGCCAAAGGGGACGCCGGCCATCACCACCAGCCGGTCTCCGGCGCCGGCGATGTGGTGGCGCAAGGCCATGCGCTTGGATTTGCCCACCATTTCCTCGAAGCTGCTGATGTCCCTGGTGTGAACGGCATGCACGCCCCAGCTCAGCCCCATGCGGCGCGCGGTGGAGAGTTTCGGCGTCATCACCAGGAAATCGGCCGGAATCCGTTCCCGCCCGATGCGGCGCGCAGTAGAGCCGGACGTGGTGAAGCAGACTACCGCTTTGGCTCCCATGGTGGCCTGAATGGTGCGCGCGGCCTGGCACAGCGCGTCGGCCGTGGTCGGCTCCGGCACGGTTTCCACAAAGCCCATCTGCTGGGCATAGGCGTCGTCCCGCTCCACGGCGCGGGCGATGGCGTCCATCATGGCAACAGCCTCCACCGGCCACTGGCCGGCCGCGCTTTCCGCCGACAGCATGATGGCGTCCACCCCGTCATAGATGGCGTTGGCGACGTCTGACACTTCCGCGCGCGTGGGGCTGGGCGACACGATCATCGATTCCAGCATCTGGGTTGCCACCACCACGGGCTTGCCGGCGCGCCGCGCGGCGGCCACCAGCCGCTTTTGCGCGCCGGGCACGGCTTCGGGCGGCAGTTCCACGCCCAGATCGCCGCGCGCGACCATGATGGCATCGGAAAGCTCGATGATGGCGTCCAGATCGTCGAGCGCGGCGGGCTTTTCGATCTTGCTCATCAGCAGCGCATGGCCGCCGATCAGCTTGCGCGCCTCGGCCACATCTTCCGATCGCTGCACAAAGCTGAGCGCCACCCAGTCCACCCCGGCTTCCAGCGCCAGCGCGAGATCGCGCCGGTCCTTCGGCGTCAGGGCCGGCAGCGGCACCACCACATCGGGCACATTCACGCCCTTGTTGTTGGAGAGCATGCCCGGCACCAGCACCTCGGTTTCGACATGGCCCTCGCCCAGCGCCGTCACGCGCAGCACCAGCCTGCCATCGTCCAGCAGCAGCCGGTGGCCGGGGCGCAGCACAGCCAGGATTTCCGGGTGCGGCAGCCGCACCCGGTGCCGGGTTCCGGGCGCTTCATCCAGATCGAGCCGGAACGGCTGGCCGGCCTCCAGCGCCACTCTGTCTCCGGCGAAACGGCCGACGCGCAGCTTCGGGCCCTGCAAATCGGCCAGGATCGTCATCGGCCGGCCGATCAGCGGCTCCAGCGAGCGCACACCGGCGATCAGCGCCTGCCGGGAGGCGTCGTCGCCATGGCTCATGTTGACGCGGAAGGCATCCGCGCCGGCTTCGTAAAGCGCGCGAATCTGCTCTGGCGTGGAAGATGCCGGCCCAAGCGTTGCCAGCACCTTCACATGGCGCGCGCGCGGCTGACGATGCGTCGTCACAGTGGTAATTCCTCTTCCTGTCCCCAATATTGACGCTGTTGTATCCCGGTTGCGGCCTCTATAGCCCATCGGGCGCAAATGGCGACTGGCGGTGGGAGGATAAGCATGTCGAATTCGAATCTGTCCGGCGAAACGCACCCTGATATCATCGCGCTGGAAGCGGCGGCCTTCCGCCGGCTGACAGAGCATCTGCGGATGCGGCAGGATGCCGCCAATATCGAGCTGATGGCGCTGGCGGGCTTCTGCCGCAACTGCCTGGCGGACTGGCTGGCCGAGGCCTCCATGACAACCGGGCGGCCGCTGACGCGCGAGGAAGCGCGCAACCATGTCTATGGCGAGCCTTATGCCGACTTCAAGCTGCGCCAGATGGAAGCGACACCCGAACAATTGCGGCGAATGGATGCGAGCCTGGCCGCCAATGACCGGGCGCGCAAGGCCGTGAACAGCGCAAAGCTGGACGACCAGCTGGATGATGGCTTCCCGGCGTCAGACCCGCCCTCCATCACCCGTCCCCGCTGATTTTACCCGTTTGTCAAGGAGATAGAATGTCCGTCGATAGCCTGTTCCGCCCCTTCACTTCCCCGCGCCTGTCGCTGAAGAACCGCATCGTGATGGCGCCGATGACGCGCAGTTTCTCGCCCGGCGGCGTGCCGGGCGGCAATGTCGCCGAATATTACGCCCGCCGTGCGCGCGGCGAGGTGGGCCTGATCATCACCGAAGGCACGGTGGTGGACCGGCCCGGTGCCGCCAATGACCCGGCCGTGCCGCATTTTCACGGCGCGGCGGCGCTGGAAGGCTGGGCGCGGGTGGTGGAGGCGGTGCACGCCGAAGGCGGCAGGATCGCGCCGCAGCTTTGGCACGTCGGCTCCGCCATCAATGCGCAGAATCGCGACGACACCCATGCCGAAAGCCCGTCGGGCCTTTATAAGCCCGGCCGGGCGCATGGCCATGAGATGACGGTGGCCGACATCGACGCCACCATCGCCGCCTTTGCCTCGGCCGCCGCCAGCGCGCGGGCCATCGGTTTCGATGCGGTGGAGCTGCACGGCGCGCACGGCTATCTCATCGATCAGTTCCAGTGGGAAGGCACCAACCAGCGCGGCGACATCTGGGGCCGGGAACGCGGCCGCTTCGCGCGGCTGGTGGTGGAAGCGGTGCGCGACGTGCTGGGCGACATGCCGCTCATCCTGCGCCTCTCGCAGTGGAAGCAGCAGGATTATGACTGCAAGCTCGCGCCCACGCCGCAATCCATGGCGGACTGGCTCGCCCCGCTGGCGGCGGCCGGCGTCGATATTTTCCACTGTTCGCAGCGCCGCTTCTGGGATCCGGAGTTCCCCGATGCCGCCGAGGGCGCCAACCTCAATTTCGCCGGCTGGGCGAAAAAGCTGACGGGCATGCCCTCGATCACCGTCGGCTCCGTCGGCCTGTCGGGTGATTTCATCGCGGGCTTTTCCGGTGAACCGTCTGAACCCGCCTCCATCGACGGGCTGGTGGAACGGCTGGAAGCAGACGAGTTTGATCTGGTGGCCGTGGGCCGCGCGCTGATCGTGGACCCGGACTGGGCCTTGAAGGTGCGCGACGGCCAGGCGGATTTCACCCGGTTTGAACGCAGCGCACTGGGCACGCTGGTCTAAAGACTCCGAACCGGCCGCCGTTGCAGGGCAGGGACCAAAGCCCTGCCCATGCGAAGGAGCCTGCCATGACGGATGCCGCCCATCAGGGGTTTCAGCTTGCCGCGCCGCAACAGGCCACAGCACAACAGGCCACAGCAGACCGGCCTTCCCATGCTGTTCTGCGCCGGCAGTTGCGGCGGCGGCAGTGGCTGGATCTGGCACTGTGCGCCATTGCCGTGCCGGCGGCCCCGCTGCTGCTGCGGTCGCCGCACGACCAGCTGCTGGTGGCGATTCTGGGCCTGTCGCTGGCCATGCTGTTCCTGATGATCCGGCGCGGGCAGGACATGGCGACCCTGCGGAACGCCCGGCTGGCACAGGCCGCCCTGCTGGAAGGCCGCGGCCTGTCGGTGAGCCAATGGCATAGCGGCGCGCCGCTGGCGCCCTGGAGCGAACGCGACCAAACCAACGGCAGCGAACGCGACCAGGCTGCCCGGAGCGAACGCGACCAGGCCAACGGGCGCGAACGCGAGGAAGTTGCAGAGTGCAGCCGGCAGGCCCCGGTGAAGACAGACAATGGGCCCGGCGCAGCCTTGCGGAATCCGACTCGCTAAGTTTCCGCATTTCCGCTATAAGATGGAAGATTGATTTTTCCCTACAGCGGTGTGGGGTGAATCGGTCGGGCCCGTATTGCCGGTTACTGCATCGCCAGTCACTTGCGGTACATGACTTCGGATGATCGTCTTTCAAATGAAGAGCGTGCGATTTGAGGGTGTCTGACGGGCTGATGGGCCAGCGGCATCGTTCGTTGCGTCCATCACAGACAAGAATGTGGATGGAAATACAGCACCGACGGTGGTGCCGGTAACGACATGAAAGACGAGATTCGAACATGACTTATGATGACAGGCGGCGTGGTGGCGGCGGCGGCGGCCGCGGGCGGAGTGACGACAAGCGCTCTCGCGGTTTTGACGACAGCTTCGAATTCGGCGGCGGTGCCAGCGGTGGCGGCGGCTATGGCCGCAGCGGCGGCTTCGGCGGCGGCGGCTTCGGTGGCAGCAGCGCCGGCGGCGGTTATGGCGGCGGTGGCGGTGCCGGCGGCTTCGGCGGCGGCGGCGGCGGTTATGGCCGCAGCGGCGGCGGTGGTGCCGGCGGCTTTGGCGGCGGCGGCGGCTTCGGCGGTGCCCGTGGCCCGGCGGTTGCCAATGTGATCGGCACCGGCAAGGGCAAGGTAAAATTCTTCAACGCCCAAAAGGGCTTCGGCTTCGTTGTGCGTGATGATGGCGGCGAAGATGTGTTCCTGCACATCTCTGCGCTGGAACGCGCCGGCCTGACCGACGTTGCGGAAAATCAGGAAATCGAATTCAACCTCAGCGAGCGTAACGGCCGCGTTTCCGCCACAGACGTGCAAATCGTCGGCGAAACGCTGGAAGTTTCCGCCCGCGCCCCGCGCCCCCCGCGCGAAGGTGGTTTCGAGCAGCGCCCGCCCCGCGAAGGCGGCTTCGGCGCGGCCCCGCGTGCCGCTGGTGGTGGTGGCTTTGGCAACCGCCCGCCGCCGGTAACAGACGGCACCCGCTATGAAGGCTCGGTCAAATTCTTCAACGGCCAGAAGGGCTTCGGCTTCATCGCCCGCGATGATGGCGGCCCGGATGCGTTCATCCACATCTCCGCGGTGGAGCGGGCCGGCCTCGCCGACCTGCCGGAAAACCAGCGCATCAGCTTTGAGCTGGAACTGGACCGGCGCGGCAAACAGGCCGCGGTCAACATCGAACTGATCTGAGCCTCCGGCTGCGACAGAATGAAGGGGCGGAGGGAAACCTCCGCCCCTTTTTCATGCCCTGCCGGTCCTCATGCGCCGACCTTCATGCGCCGGTCCTCATGCGCGGCTGGCGGCCTCAGCCATCCGTCCGGCAGCTTCTCATGTCCGGCCAGCGGTGCGAGGCCCGCTCGTTCAGCGTCACGCCATTGCCTTCCGGATCAAAGCTCAGATTATTCGCCAGCGTAATCGGCTCCTGCCCCGCGCGGGTGACAAGCTGCCCCACCAGCTGATTGCCTGTCATCGCGATGTTGGTTTCGTCGCCCTGAAAGCGGATGGCCGTGCCATGACCCGACAGGAAATTGCCCTCCAGGGAGACATTCTGCAACCCGCGCCCCCAGCTGGAGATGGCGGCGCCGCTATAATCCGGCTGGTTGGAGAGCATGGTGTTGCCGCTGATGACAAGGCGCGGCGGGGCGGCACCGGTGAAATAGGGCGTGCCGCCGTCGCCATGCAGCGTCATCGGGCGGCGGGCGTTGGTGATCACATTGCCGCGCACCACCGCGATGCGGTTGTCGAGATAGAGGTTGATGCCGGCGCCGTGCATGCCTTCCAGCTGATCGATGCGGTTGCCGGTGATTTCGGTTTCATAATTGTTGAGCACGCGGATGCCGTTGCGGCCGATCCGGGTGATGATGTTGCAGCCGATGAAGGCCCGCCCGGTGCCGTTGGACACATAGATGGCCGACGACCAGGGCAGGAACTCCAGCCGGTTGCGCCGCACGTCCAGATCATTGGCGCGGATCATGCGGATGGCGGCCGAACGGGTGTGGTTCACCACCGCGCGAATCGCATTGTCATGGATCTGCACGCCGATGCTGCTGAGCCGGCCATAGATGGGCACGCCGGAGATCACATCATGCTTGCCCTCCCGATTGTCTGACGCGAAATTGGAGAAGCTGAAGCCGCGGATTTTCACATGCGAGACGGTTTGCAGCACGAAACCGGGGCGGCGCGAGCCGATGCTCATGCCGGACGCCACATTGCCCTCGCGCGGCCAGAAAATCGCCATGCCGTCCTTGGGCGACAGCGCGAATTTGCCCGGCGCATCCACTTCCGATGGCGAATTGGCGATGGAAAAACGGTTGTCCTGATTGCTGTGCGGCCGATAGGCGGCCTGGGTGAAGCGGATGCCGGCATCGCTGATCGCAAAATCGGTCGAATGTTCGATATCGGTGGTGTTGTGGAACAGCGCCAGCACCGGCGAGCCACCGCCCAGCTGCTTTGGCACGCCCGGCACCGCGATGAAGCCCGCCTTCAGATCGTTCAGCTTCGCCAGCGGGATGGTGGCCATCTGCCGGCTGTCGTCATAATCCCAATAATTGGCGATGCGCGGCCATTGCGCCATTTCCATCGGATGGTCGCCGTTGAACAGCCAGTCAGACCAGCGCGCCGTGCCGGGCACCGCCACGCGGCGCAGATTCTGCCAGTGCGGCGAATCGAGGCAGGCGGCCTGGCTGGTGCAGGCCGTCACGCGGGGCAGCATATCTGATCCGTCGATGATGGCGCGCCGGTCGCCCCAGCCGGAACCGTCATAGACAATCGGCATTTCCGCCGTGCCGGACCGGTTGATGTTGATGGTGCCGCGATAGCGCACACCGCCCCGGAACAGCAGTCGATCGCCGGCGGCAAGGCGCATGGCGGCGGCCTGCCCGCTTGCCAGCGGATCGCCCGGCGCGCGTTTCCAGGGCGTGCCGGCGCTGATGCCGTCATTGCTGTCGGATCCGCTGGTGAAATCGATGTAGAAAATGCGCTGTGCGCTCGCCTGGCTGGCGAAGCCGGCAAGCAATGCGGCGATCAGTGCACGCCGGGCAAACTGCTGGTGGCGACCGTTCATCTCTGTCTCCCGTCCGTTGGCGGTGCGCCGGACGCGGGAATTGCGTCCGGAACGGATGGAAAAACGGGCTGAACCGGCGGGCGTTGAAACCGTTAAAGGGCAAATATCGGGAAAGGCCGCAGGGGTTGCCCGCCGCTAACCGGGCGGCGCGGGCCGGATGCCGGCTTGGCCCTTCCCGGCGTTGCGCCATGGTTGCGGCGCGCTAAGCCGCTCTAACCGGGAATAAAGCCTTTTCCCTGCGCCAGCTTCGCCCGCCGGTAACCGGCGCGCCGCGTGCAGCGCCCCCACCAGTCGAGCGTGTGCGGCCCCGGTCCGCCCTGCAACCCGACAGCAGCAGACAGCAGGTGCAGCAGATAAGGCAGCGCCATCTCCTCCAGCATCCACAGCGGCCGAAAGCTGCGGGTATCCGCACAATGCCAAAGCGCGATCATCCGCGTCTCCATTCTGTCACAGCCCCTCGCATAATGCCGCGGCAACCGCTATTCACCCTGCCCTATGGACCAGATACGCATTGTTGGTGGCCGCCCGCTCTCCGGCCGCCTGCCCATTTCCGGCGCGAAAAATGCCGCGCTCACGCTGCTGCCCGCCGCAATCCTCACCGACGAGCCGCTGACGCTGCGCAATCTGCCGCGTCTGGCCGATGTGGATACCTTCGGGCATCTGCTCAACCAGTTCGGGGCCTCCACCCAGACGCATGGCACCCGGCCCGAAGACTTCGGCCGGGTGATGACGGTTGCCGCCGCGCGCATCACCTCCACCACCGCGCCCTATGACATCGTCCGCAAGATGCGCGCCTCCATCCTGGTGCTGGGGCCGCTGCTGGCGCGCGAGGGCGTGGCGACCGTGTCGCAGCCCGGCGGCTGCGCCATCGGCAACCGGCCGATTGATCTCCATCTGAAGGGGCTTGAGGCGCTGGGCGCGGAGATCGAGCTGACCGCCGGCTATGTCCGCGCCCGCGCGCCCGGCGGCCGGCTGACCGGCGGCCGGATCATCTTCCCCACCGTCTCTGTTGGCGCGACGGAAAATGTGCTGATGGCGGCCACGCTGGCCAGGGGCCAGTCCATCATCGAAAATGCCGCGCGGGAGCCGGAAATCGTCGATCTGGCGCGCTGCCTCGTCGCCATGGGCGCAAAAATCAGCGGCATCGGCACCGAGCGGCTGGTCGTGGACGGCGTGGACCGGCTGCACGGCGCCACCTATGCCGTGATGGCGGACCGTATCGAGGCCGGCTCCTATGCCTGCGCCGCCGCCATCACCGGCGGCAGCGTCACGCTGGCGGGGGCCGACCGGGCGTTGATGGGGGCCTCGCTTCCCGTGCTGGAATCCGCCGGGCTGGTGATGACGGACACGCCCGATGGCCTGCTGGTGGAGCGGCCCAACGGGCTGCACGGGGTGACGGCCTCCACCGCCCCCTGGCCGGGCTTCGCCACCGATATGCAGGCGCAGCTGATGGCACTGGTGACGCTGGCAGACAGCGCATCGGTGCTGACCGAAACCATCTTCGAAAACCGCTATATGCATGTGCCCGAACTGGCGCGCATGGGGGCCGACATCACCGTGCGCGGGCGCACGGCGATGGTGCGGGGCGTTGCTGCGCTGACCGGCGCGCCGGTGATGGCGACCGATCTGCGCGCCTCCATGTCGCTGGTGATTGCCGGGCTGGCCGCCAGGGGCGAAACGCGGGTGTCGCGCGTCTATCACCTCGATCGCGGCTATGAACGGCTGGAGGAAAAGCTCCAGGCCGTGGGTGCCGACATCGAGCGTATCAGCGGGGATTGATGATGAACGAACAGGCACAGCAGGAGCGGCTGCGGCTGCGCGCGGAATCAGCGGACGATCTCGCCACCATTTCCGCGCTGGTGCAGGATATGGCGCTGGTCGCCAACGACATCGCCTTTGACGCCCGCCGCCGGCGGCTGGTGATCATGGGCAACCGCTTCCGCTGGGAGGCCGCCGCCACCCCGTCGCGCATCCGTTCGGCGCTGCGCTTCGATTGCGTGGAGCGGGTGCAGCACAAGGCCATGCCGGCGGACCCGACAACCGTGCTGGCGCTGCTGGCGGTGACCGGGGAGGCCGGGGACATGCTGAACATTGCTTTCGCCAACGGCACCACGCTGCGGCTGAAGGTGGAGGCGCTGGATGTAACGCTGGAGGATGTGGCCGGGCCGTGGGGCGCGAAATCGGTGCCGGCGCATGGGGATTGAGAGTGCGCCTGGGGTTTGGGGGGTTGCATGAGGTTTTGACCCTGCGCCCCCACCCCCGGCCCCTCCCCTAAAGGGGAGGGGAGGATGTTGCTCTCCCCTCCCCTTCAGGGGAGGGGTCGGGGGTGGGGGCATGCCATCAAAACCCACTGCACCGCCCCCAAACCCTACCCCTCCGCTGCAATCCCGCCATACAGCTCCGGCCGGCGGTCGCGGAAAAATCCGAACGCCGCGCGGTGCCGGGCGATTTCCGCCAGGTCAAAGCCCGCCATTATGGTGCCGATCGACGTCATGTCCATTTCCGCCACCATGTCGCCGCGCTGGTTGGCGATGAAGCTGTTGCCATAGAAATGCGCGGGCGTGCCGCCGGCCACATGCTCCGTCCCCACCCGGTTGGAAGCGACGATGGGCACCACATTGGAAACCGCATGCCCCACCATGGCCCGCACCCAAAGGCGGCGGGTGTCCAGCTCCGGGTCGTGCGGCTCGTTGCCGATGGCGGTGGGGAACATCAGGCAATCGGCACCCATCAGCATCATGGCGCGCGCGGTTTCCGGATACCATTGATCCCAGCAGATGCCGACGCCGATGATGCCATGGCGCGTGGGCCACACCTTGAAACCGGTGTTGCCGGGCCGGAAATAGAATTTCTCCATATAGCCCGGCCCATCGGGGATATGGCTCTTGCGATAGACGCCCTTCACCATGCCATCCTCGCCGATGAAGGCCAGGCTGTTGTAATAATGATGGCCATCGCGCTCGAAGAAGCTGGTGGGAATGGCGGTGCCGGTTTCGCGCGCCACTTCGCGCATGGCGGCAACCGCCGGGTGCGATAGCAGCGGCGCGGCGGTGGCGAAAATCGCCTCGTCCTGCACGGTGCAGAAATACTGCCCCTCGAACAGCTCCGGCGGCAGGATCACGCCCGCGCCCTTGCCGGCGGCTTCGCGCACCAGCCGGGCGGCCGTGGCAATGTCGGTGTCGCGATTGCCGGTCATGGCCATCTGCACGGCGGCAACGGTCAGCATCAGCGGGCCCCTTCAACCGGAACATGCTGGGTGATGCAGTGGAAGCTGCCACCACCCGTCAGGATATGCATGGCGGGCAGGCCCACCACCTTGTGGCGCGGGAACAGCCGGCGCAGCGCCGCCACGGCCACCGCATCATTTTCCGCGCCATAGAGCGGCACCACCACCAGGCCGTTGGCAATCACCCAGTTCATATAAGAAGCCGGCACCACCGCGCCGTCCACTTCATACAGGCCCACCGACAGCATCGGCACCACCACCAGCCCGGCCGCCCGCAGGCGCACGGCGGCATCATGGAAAATGGCGGCATTGGGATCATCATCACCGGCGGGCATCGGCACGGCCACGGTTCCGGGCGCCACAAAGCGCGCCAGATTATCGACATGACCGTCGGTGTGATCGGCCACCAGCCCATCGCCCAGCCACAGCAGCCGCCGCGCGCCCAGCGCCAGCGCCAGCGCCTTTTTTGCACTGTCCCGCGTCCAGCCGGGGTTGCGGTTCGGGTTCAGCAGACATTGTTCGGTGGTGATGAACAGCCCGTTGCCGTCATGCTCCAGCGCGCCGCCTTCCAGCACGAAATCATGCAGCGTGACGGCCGCGCCCTGCAAGCCGGCGATATGCGCGCCCACACTGTCGTCATGCGGCAGATCATATTTGCCGCCCCAGCCGTTGAAGCGGAAACGCGCCGCCTGTGTGCCCGACAGAAAGATCGGCCCGGTATCGCGCAGCCAGATATCACCAAAGCCGATATCCTCCACGCTGGCTTCAGGGCAGGCCGCCCGCGCCGCCGCCACCGATTCCGGGCCATGCGCCAGCACGGTCACGGGCACGGCCTGTGTCAGCGCATTCACCATCGCGGCCACTTCGGCGCGCGCCGGTGCCAGATCCGCCTGCCACAGCTGCTCATGGCTGGGAAATGCGGTGAACATGCGGGCGAGCGGTGCCCATTCGGCGGGGGGATGCGTCATGCGCCGCCATGTAGCGACTCATGCGTTGAACTTCCACCGCGCGCGCCCATATGTTCGCATCAGCGCGGGGAAAACCCTGTTGGAAGGAAAATAATGCTGAATGTGATTTCGCTGCTGATCGGTATCGCGGCAGCCGTCGTGGCCTTTTTCGGCCTGGTTCCCCTGGTGGGCTGGGCCAACTGGTTCGTGATTCCGGTCGCCGGCCTCGGCCTGCTGCTGGGCCTTGTCTCCAGCCGCAGGGAAGGCCAGATCCTGAACCTCGTCGTCATTGCCGTGGCGCTGGTCCGCCTGTCCATCGGCGGCGGTTTCATCTGATGGCGTGCATCCGGGGAGGCCCCCCTCCCCGGATCGCTCTCTCATTTCATGTGCGCGGATATGGCGCGCGGCAGGGTCACCGTCACCCGCTCGGTATAGAAGCCGTAGCCGAAGGTGCGGATCACCCCGATACTGTCGGTTGCATAGGTGGTGCCGGCCAGCGTGATGAAGCTGGTGATGGCGGGCACGCTGGTCGTCGGGCGCGTGGGCAGGATGTTCGTCCAGGGCACGCCCGCCTTCTGCACCACATCATAGACATCCACATTTTCCGTGCGGTTGCCGCTGCTGTCGCCGCCGATCGGCGCCATGGAGATATTGCGGCTGAAATTGTTGAACCGGCCGGAATAGCCACGAATGCCGGGCTGATAGCCGCCGCTGCTGTGCCCGTCGGCGGCGCGCTCGCTGCTGTTGCGGTCGCCCCAGGGCGATGCCACCACCACATTGTTGCGCACGTCCGCGCTCTCCACCGAACCCAGCGTGATGCCGTGGACGGACGAGCCGAAATAGATGTTACCCGCTACTTTCAAACTCTTGTGCACCACCTGCGGCCCTTCCGGATTCTCTTCCGTTTGGGAGCGGATGAAGATGCCCTGGACCGCCTTGTCGCCGCCGGTGATGATGGCGTTGGAGGAAATTTCCACATTGGTAAGACCCACCGTCTCGTTCGTCGTCCAGCCCTGAATGGCGTCGGGATGCTCGCCATCCCCATAACGCGGCGCAAAGCTGTGGAAATGGTTCAGGATCACCCGGCTGTTGGAGATGGCGGCCAGGTTAAGCCCCTCCCGCGTGTGGCGCAGCGTGTTGCGCATATAGGTCACCTTGTCCGATCGCTGGATAAAGCTGCCGTTGCTCAAGTCCTGAAACAGGCAGGAGAAAATGGTGATGCGCGATGAGCCGCGGATCCACAGGCCGGTATTCTCATCGTCCCAGGGGTCCTGATTGATGCTGTTCCCATAGAATCGCACGGCGCTGAAGATGATGTCAGACGAACCATTATGAATATTCACCAGCGGATGCGCGGTGCCCACGACGTCAACGCCGGAGAAGATCAGCCCGCTGACCGTCTGCAGGGTCAGCGATGCAAAGGTCGGCCGCTCGGTCGTGGCCGACGCGGCCGCATTGGCCGACGCGATCGTCACCCGGCCCGCACCGAAGTTGCGATTATAAAGGTTGATGTCTCCATAGTCGCCCATGGCCAGCCGGATCAGCGAGCCGCTTTGCGCCACTTTGAGCGCCGCCAGCAAACCGGCCTGATCGGAAACATCATAGGTCGCGGTATAGCTTTGCGCGACGGCGGATGTGGCCGGAAGGACAGTGAGGGCTGAAACGGAAAGGCACGCGAACAAGGGAACGGCAAATGCCGATGCGAGCTTCATCACTTATACAACCCTTTATATAATATTTCGACCCGCACACAGAGGTGCGGAAGTTTGGTTAACGGCGCAAGGCAAGTATGATGACAGTTGTGGTCAAGACGCCAAAGCGTGCGAATGCTGCGCCAGTTGGCATTAACAGCACTGATGACATAAACACTGCCAATATGGATGGTCGCCCAAGGGACCACCATCCATATCGGCCAGCGAATCAGCAATATTGTTTATGACTTAGGGGCGGCTGTCGCGCGGGCTGCCCTCAGCCCTTGAAACCCATGGCAACCAGGAAAGTTTCCGAACTGCCCTTGCGGCTCGCCGGCGGCTTGGCGTGGCGCACGCTTGCGAACCGACGCTTCAGCTCGGCGACCAGCGGACCTTCCGCGCCGCCGCCCAGCACCTTGGCCACGAAATGTCCGCCCTGCTCCAGCACTTCGCCGGCAAAATACGCCGCCGCCTCCACCAGAGCCATGGTCCGCAGATGGTCCGTCCCCGGATGGCCGACCGTGTTGGCCGCCATGTCGGACATTACCAGATTGGCCTTGCCGCCCAATATCGCGATCAGCTGCGCGTCCATACCCTCGGCCAGGAAATCGCCCTGCACAAAACTAAAGCCCGGCAGCGGCTCCATCGGCAGCAGATCAATCCCCACAATCATCGCCGAGGGCCGGCGCTTCAGCAGCACCTGCGACCAGGAGCCGGGCGCCGCCCCCAGATCCACCACGCGCGACGCGGATTTCAGCAGGCCGAACTTCTCGTCCAGCTCCAGCAGCTTATAGGCCGCGCGCGCGCGATAACCCTCCATCTGCGCCCGCTTCACATAGGGGTCGTTCAACTGCCGTTCCAGCCAGCGCACCGACGATGTGGTGCGCCCGCGCGCCGTTTTCACCCGCGTCCGCCCGCCCAGCGAGCGACCGCCCGTGCCGGAACCGGAACCCGCGCCGCCGCGCCCCGTGCTGCTCATGCCGCCACCGTGTGCGCCGGATTTTCGCGCGCGATCATGCTGCGCAAAATCCCCTCGCGGATGCCGCGATCGGCAACGCACAGCGTGGGGGTGGGGGTCAGGTCCATCAGCACTTCCAAAATGGCGCAGCCGGCGACCACCAGATCGGCGCGATCCGTGCCAATTCCGGGCACGGCGGCGCGGTCCGCCGGCGAGCGTATGGCAAGCTCATATGACAGCTTGCGCATCGCGGCCGCCGGCGCAATCGTACCATCCACCTGCCGCCGGTCATAATGCGGCAGGCCCAGATGCAGGCTGGCGAGCGTGGTGACCGTGCCCGACGCGCCCAGCAGCTGCACATATTCCCCACCGCCGGGATCGCGCATGTCGATATGCCGTTGCCGGGCGGCCAGCCGGCGCGACAGCGGCGCCAGATGCTGCGCCACGCGCCGCTTCATGCGGCCATAGGCCTCCAGCCGGCCGGCAACCGAGCCGGCGTCATGATGCTCCGTCTCCGCCAGCGAAACGACGCCCCAGGGCACGCTGATCCAGGCGCGCATCCGGATACCCGGCACGCCCAGCGGAATGCCGCGCGCCTGCCCGTCAATCTCCCGCTCCAGCAGCGCCACCTCGGTCGAGCCGCCGCCGATGTCGAACACCAGACTGCGGCGCAAAGTGCGGTCCAGCAGCGTCTGGCAGCCGATAACCGCCAGCCGCGCTTCTTCGGACGGCGTAATCACATCCAGCGCCAGTCCGGTTTCATGATAGATGCGCCGCACGAATTCCGGGCCGTTGCGCGCGCGCCGCACGGCCTCGGTCGCCACCGAGCGCACCTGCGTTACGCCGCGCCGTGTCAGCTTGTCCGC
Source organism: Sphingomonadales bacterium UBA6171 (assembly GCA_002422985.1). Lineage (GTDB taxonomy): Bacteria > Pseudomonadota > Alphaproteobacteria > Sphingomonadales > Sphingomonadaceae > Sandaracinobacteroides. The sequence goes on along the minus strand of DITZ01000070.1, from coordinate 7,372 downwards.
ACAGGCCGCCAGCGCATTGGCGGCGCGGTCCATCGCCTCGCCGGAAAGCTGGCCGGACTGCACCACCCCTTCGCCCAGCCGCACGATGCGGCTGTAGGCATCCACCACCTGAAACTCGCCATGTGCTGTGGGCCGCGCGATCAGCAGCCGGCAATTATTGGTGCCAAGATCGAGCGCCGCCATCGTGGAGCGCCGGGCGTCAAACCGCTCACGCGCGGGCAAGGCCGCCGCCGCGACTGCGTCTATACCCTCCTGCCCTCCCTTGAGCCGGATTGTTCCGGCCGGGGGTTCCAGCCCCAAGTCTGCCATCGGCCATTCCACGTCAAATCGCCGGAACCAATCTGGCTCAGGCACTTGAGGCAGACCGTAGCATCCATGTCATAATTGGCAAGAGCGGCCCCAAAGGCCGGGCATGCACTGTTGACCGAGGCGGGGGATTGCATCCCGGTGCATGCATTGGTATTGCCGCGCTTCCCAAGCGGCCTGGGCCACCCTGTGAAAGGGGACGTAGCTCAGATGGGAGAGCGCAGCAATCGCACTGCTGAGGTCAGGGGTTCGATCCCCCTCGTCTCCACCAGGCCCCTGGACCATGCCCGCCCCCGGATGATTTGCGCCCCCGAACTAAAGCCGCCGGGCCCGCATCAGCGATTCCTGCGCGGTGCTGGCCACCAGCCGGCCATGGATATCGTGGATCAGCGCCCGCGAAAGCCCGCGCCCGGCCTGGGCGGACGGGCTGTCGCAATCAAACAGCAACCAGTCCGTCACATCCACCGGCCGGTGAAACCACATGGCATGGTCGATGCTGGCCATGAACAGGTCCGGGCTGGCCATCGGCAGGGTGTGCGGGTTGGCGGCGGTGCCGGCCAGCCAATAGTCTGACAAATAGGCCAGCATACAGGCCTGTTCCGACGCGCTTGCCGCCGCCGCCAGCGCCGGCAGCTTCACCCACACGCGGCGGCGCGGCGCGCCCGGCGTGATAAGGCCGGGCGGGTCCAGCGGCTTGGCGATCACCGGCGTTTCCTGCGATTTCCAGCGATCGCGCACCCAGTCCGGCAGGTTGGGCAGCGTGTCGGCCAGCTCCGCCAGGCTTTGCAGGCTGTCCGGGTGCGGCAAACCGCTGTGGATCGGTGCTGCATGATCAAAGCCATCTTCGGGCGCGTGGAATCCGCATTCCATATGAAAGATCGGCTGGCCGTCCTGCAAGGCGATCACCCGGCGCGTCGAAAAGCGGCCGCCGTCGCGCGTGCGGTCCACCTGATAGATAACGGGCAGATGGCAGCGCCCGGCGCGCAGGAAATAGCCGTGCAGGCTGTGCACCGGCCGCGCCGCGCTATCCTCCACACTGTGCGTTGCCGCCGTCAGCGCCTGCGCCAGCACCTGTCCGCCGAACAGCGCGCCATTGGCGTTGCGCTGGTTCAGCCGGTTGCGGAACAGGTCGCGGTCCAGTTGCTCCAGCGCCAGCAGGTCGGGCGTGCTGCGGCCGTCCCACGACAGAACGGAAGGGGGCGTGATGGTCATACCTCTCCCTTTGCCGTCTTGCGCTGGCGGGCGCCAGCCGTCATGTGAGGCGGCATGTATGTGAGCGCCGAACCCATCGACGCGACCGGCGCAATCCCGGCCGCCACCGTCATCCTCAGCCGCGACAGCGCGGCGGGCATCGAGATATTGGTAATCGAACGCGCCAAGGGCATGGGTTTCGCCGGCGGCGCGGTCGCCTTCCCCGGCGGCAAGGTGGACGCTGGCGATCATCTTTCGGATGCCGCCACCCTCTCCGGCTTCGACGCGCTGGAGCGCGACGAGGCCGCCGGCCGCATCACCGCCGCGCGCGAGGCGTTCGAGGAAGCCGGCGTGCTGCTGTCTGCCGGGCCGCCCGTTTCGGTGGAGGAGCGGGCGCTGCTGCGCCCGTTAAGCGACCGGCACGAGCTGGATTTCGCCGATCTGCTGGCCCGTATCGGCCACCGGCTGGATGCCGCCGCGCTCACCCCCTTTGCCCGCTGGCTGCCGCCCGTCGGGCTGCACACCCGTTTCGACACCCGTTTCTATCTGGCGGTGCTGCCCGACGGCGAGCATCATCTGGCAGACGGCCATGAGGCGGTCGCCAGCCGCTGGGCGCGCCCGGCCGACCTGCTGGCGGAACTGGCGGCCGGCAGCATCAGCCTGCTGTTCCCCACCCGCTGCAACATCGCCCGGCTGGCGCAATTTTCCACCGTTGCCGCGCTGATGGCCGACACCACTCCGCCCCCTTTCATCCAGCCGCAGATTGCGGGGCAAAGACTCTCCATCCCCGAAGGCGTCGGCTATCCCTATACCAGCGAGGATCTGACCCGCACCCGGCGGGAATAGCGCTACAGCCGCCGCGCGATCAGCATGCCGTCCCAGCCCTTGGTGCCGACCAGTTGCAGGGCGGTGGCCTCGAATCGCCGGTCCATGCGCATGGCGGCATAAAGGCTGCGCGTGCCTTCCACCCTGATGTCATGGTCATCCATGTCGGTGATGCGGCCCTCGCGCACCACATTGTCCACGATCATCAGCCCGCCCGGCCGCAGCAGCGTGGCGGCCCAGTCGGCATAGGCGGCGTTGTTTTCCTTGTCGGCATCGATGAAGGCCATGTCGAACGCATGGCCTTCGCCGGCAATCACCGGCAGCAGATCCAGCGCCGCGCCCAGCCGCAGATCGACCTTTTTCACCACATCGGCACGGGCGAAATTGGCACGGGCCACTTCGGCGGCGCGCGGGTCGATCTCCAGCGTCGTCACCTTGCCGCCTTCGGGCAGCGCGCGTGCCATGGCGATGGCGGAATAACCGCCCAGCGTGCCGATTTCCAGCACGCGCCGCGCACCGATGCTGTGCACCAGCAACGCCAGAAAGCCGGCATGCAGCGGCGACACGTCGATCGCCTGCAAGCCGGCCCGCTGGTTGGCCTCCAGCACGGCGTTCATCATTGCATCTTCGGGCAGCAGGTGCCGGGCGATCCAGCGGTCAACCTCGGCGATACGCTCTTGCGTGATGGGGGCCGGGGCAATGGGGGCCGGGGTGATGATGGGCTGGCCGGACATGGCTTTCTCCTGCGCGCGTTTTACCGAACATAGGAGATTGAGCCGGCCCTAGCGATAGAAGATGTGGTTGCCCACCTGCGCCACACGCTGCATCCGCCAGCCGGGGCTGACGCGCGATGCGTGGAAATGGGTCGCCTCGCCCACAATGTCGCGCCAGGCTTCGGCCGACGCGATGATGGCGATGGCGCGGGCCGTCTGCCAGTTGTGATTGTTGCCCGGCTGCGAAAGCTGGCCGCCCTTCACAAAGGAAAACTGCTTCGGCGCCTTCACCACCGCGCAGATATCGGTGCCAAAGCGGCCGCGCTCCACCCGGTTGATGATGACCTGCGCAACAGCCAGCTGACCTTCCAGCGGCTCGCCCTTGGACTCATAATAAACCGCGGTCGCCAGGCATTCCAGCTCCCGGTCCAGCGACAGCGCGGGCATGGTGCGCACTTCGGAGACCATGGCGGTGAGCGATGCGGATTCGGGAAGGGTGGGCGCCAGTTCCGGCTCCACCATGTCAAGCGGCTCTTCGATGATCGCCGGCGCTTCGATACCGGCCGGAACTTCGATACTGGCTGGCGCTTCGGCAAGGGGGGCGGCTGCAAGGAAGCCGGGATCGGCATTGGGGGCATCGCCGGCAGCAAGAAGAAACATCCCGATGCCCAGAATTGCAGCGGCCCGATAGAAATGACGCATTCAGCTACTCATCATTCGCGGATCATGGGGCTGCATGACAGGGGCCTGGCGACCCGGATATTCTCGTTTGCCAGGCGGCTGTCACGCGCGATCCGCGCTTTCCACGCCAGCATTCCTGCCCGGAAATGCCGGTGCATCCGGGGTTTTGGCCCCGCCAACCCCCCTGATGCCAAGGGTGAAAGTGGCTGGAAGCAAATGCACACAGGCGGCCTGACGGACGAGGCCGGCGCGGTCAATCGACCGGCGGCATATCCGGGACGAAGCGTTCGGGATTGGCGACATCCAGTTCGATCACCCACATATCCGGATCAAAGCGGCGCTGCCGGGCAAGGAAAGAATCGACCGATTCCGTGCCATTTGCCGCCAGCCGCCATGTGGGCCGGCCATCCGGCCCCGGCACCCGCTCATACGCCCGCACATCGGCCTGCCAGCGATGCACCAGCAGCAGCGCCGAGCCATAGGGCGAGCCCTTGTTGAGCACGGTGGCAAAGCCGCCCGCGGCGGACACCTGCCGCACCAGCGCCGGCACGATGAGCGACGCCGGCGGCGCTGGCTCCGTCATGCCCTAGCCCGCATAGCCGGGCAGGCTGGCCAGCGGGATGCGCGAGCGCATGAAGGTGCCCTGCCCGCGCGCTACTTCCTCGCCATCGGCGTCAATCAGCCGCGATTCGGCGATCAGCACCCGGCGGCGACCGGAAACCCACTGGCCAACCGCCGTCAGCGCCTCCTCCTTCACCGGGCGGGTGAGGAACAGGTTGAACTGGGTGGTGAGCATGAACATGTCCTCCACCATGGAATTCGCCGCATAAAAAGCGGCATCGTCCAGCATCTTGAAATAGATGGTGCCATGCGCGGCACCGGCGGCGTGGAACATGCGCGGCGTGATGCCAAAGCGGATTTCCGCCCGGCCAGCTTCAGGAATCGTCAGCCGGCTTTCAAAGATATGGTTGACGGGTGCGGCGGCATAGAGCCGTTCCAGCCCGCGAAAATGCGCCGCGTCGCTCATGCCGCCACGATGTCCGGCCCGTCGGCCAGGCTCGCCAGCAGCGCGCCCGCATCCGCCGCGCCCAGCATCCGCGCCACCCGCGCCCGGTCGCGCAGCAGGCGGCTGACCAGCGCCAGCGCCTTCAGATGCTCCACGCCCGCGTCCGCCGGCCCCAGCAGCACGACCACCAGCTCGACAGCCAGGCCATCCAGCGCCTGCCAGTCCAGCGGCTTTGCCAGCCGCAGCACGGCGGCATGCATCTGCGTCAGCCCCGCCATCCGGCCGTGCGGGATGGCGCAACCGCCGCCAAAGCCGGTGCTGCCCAGCGCCTCCCGATCGGCCAGCGTGCGGGCAACCGCCCGCGGCGACACGCCAAGCGGCGGGCCGATTATCGCCCCCGCCCGGTCGAAAACCGCGCGCTTGTCGGCCGCGGTAACGCCCACGGCAATGGCAGAGGCTGGCAGAAGATCGGATAGCAGCATGACGACGATTCAATTTGCTGGATGACGAGACGGACGACGAAACGGGCCCATAGCCCATGCGCCGGTCCCATACAGGATCCGGCGCGTCAGGGCGTCATGCGCGCGGCTCGACCCAGCCGATATTCCCGTCCTCCCGCCGATAGACCATGTTGAGGGCACCCGTGCCGCTGTTCTTGAACAGCAGCGCCGTGGTGTTGCGCAGATCCAACATCATCACTGCATCCGATACGCTGGCATCGGGAATATCCACCCGCGTCTCGGCGATGGTCAGCGGCGCTTCGGGGGCTTCCGGCTCATGGTCGGCCGACGCAAAGATGCGGTAATCGGCATTATCCGCCGGCGCCATCAGCGGCAGGCCGGCCAGCGTCTGCCCGCCCGACTTGTCCTTCAGCCGGCGCATATAGCGGCGCAGCTGCTTTTCGATGCGATCCGCCGCGCCATCAAAGGCCAGATTCGCCGTTCCGCCGCGATTGGAGCCTTTCAGCACCAGCCCCTGCATCACATGCGCGATGATATCGCACTGGAAACTGTCGTGCGGGCCGTTGGAGAGCGTGACATGCGCGCCGATCGCGCGCTCGAAATATTTCTGCGCGATGGACTGCATGCGCTCATCCGCATGTTCGCGGAAGGCGTCGCCCGTATCGACCTGATGGCCCGAAACGCGAATTTCCATTACACTCTCCTTTATTGGGGCGCGGCATGGCGTTTTGGTGCCAGCCTTGCCCAGATGGAATCCTTGATGCCCTGCACAAAGGCCAGATGCGCGGCCAGTTCATCCGCGGCCACCGGAAAATCCCGCGGCGGCACAAGCTCGCGCACCGGCGGCGGCCCGTCATTGGCGGCCACATTCGTCAGCATCAGGTCAAAACCGATCTGCCGGCCGCCCGTCAGCTCGACATAGACCTCCGCCAGCAGTTCGGCATCGATGAGCGCGCCATGCTGCACCCTGGCGGACCGGTCGATGCCAAAGCGGGTGCACAGCGCATCCAGGCTGTGCTTGGCACCCGGCAGCGCGCGCCGCGCCAGCTCCAGCGTGTCGATGACGCGCATGGGGGACAGCGGCGGCCAGCCGGCGCGTTCCAGCTCGGCGTTCAGGAAACGCATGTCGAACGGGGCGTTATGCGCCACCAGCATGGCGTCGCCGATGAAATCGAGGAGCGCGCCGGCCATTTCCGCAAAGCGCGGCTTGTCGGCCAAAAAGGCGGCGGACAGCCCATGCACGGCTTCGGCTTCGCCGGGCATGTCGCGTTCGGGGCAGGCAAAGAAATGCAGGTGCCGCCCGGTGGGCACACGGTCCAGCAGCTCCAGCCCTGCGAATTCCACAAGCCGGTGGCCCTGTGCCGGATCCAGCCCCGTGGTTTCGGTATCAAGAACGATTTCCCGCATCGTTGATCCACTATCAGCCTGTTCCCGGCGGGTTTCAAGTGCGGACGGGCAACAAGCCGGCGGCCCGGCTGTGCTTTTCGCACGCTCCGTCCGTTCGGGCATGGCATGGCGCGCCAATCAACTGCATGCCAATCAACAGATGATTGACAGCGCCGGTGCCCCCTATCATGCGGTTTCGCAAAGGAGCCGCACATGACCGACCAACCAACTTTCGCCGACTGGGAAAAACTGGCCGGAGAGGAAGTGAAGGGCCGTGACCTCGCCTGGGAAACGCCCGAAGGCATCAGGGTGAAACCGCTCTACACCGCAGCAGACCTGCCCGCGGTTGATCCCGGCCTGCCCGGCTTCCAGCCCTACACGCGCGGCGTGCGCGCCACCATGTATGCCGGCCGGCCCTGGACCATCCGCCAATATGCCGGCTTCTCCACGGCGGAAGCCTCCAACGCTTTCTATCGCCGCAATCTGGCGGGCGGGCAGAAGGGGCTGTCGGTCGCCTTCGATCTCGCCACCCATCGCGGTTATGACAGCGATCATCCGCGCGTGACCGGCGATGTGGGCAAGGCCGGAGTCGCCATCGATTCGGTGGAGGATATGAAAATCCTGTTCGACGGCATTCCGCTCGATCAGATGTCCGTCTCCATGACGATGAACGGCGCGGTGCTGCCCTGCCTGGCCTTCTATATCGTGGCGGCCGAGGAACAGGGCGTGCCGGCGGCCAGGCTGGAAGGGACCATCCAGAACGACATCCTCAAGGAGTTCATGGTCCGCAACACCTATATCTA
>DITZ01000105.1 GCA_002422985.1 Sphingomonadales bacterium UBA6171 | reverse complement strand
CGATCACCGGCCGATGCACACGCTCGCGCACCCGTCCCGCCAGCAGCCCGACCACACCCTGGTGCCAGCCGGGGTCGTACAGGCACAGCCCCCAGGGCAGGTCCTCGCCCAGCTGCAAGCGCGCGACGTGCGCCGTCGCCTCGCGCTGCATCTGGGCTTCGATGGCGCGGCGGTCGCGATTGAGTTCGTCGAGCTGGGCCGCCAGAGCGCGTGCCCTGGTGATGTCGTCGGCGAGCAGGCAGCTGATGCCGAGGCTGATGTCGTCGAGGCGGCCGGCGGCATTGAGACGCGGCCCGACGGTGAAACCGAGATCGGCGGCGACCGCGTGGCGATGGTCGCGACCGGCGACTTCGAGCAACGCCAGCACGCCAGGGCGACAGCGCCCGGCGCGAATGCGGCGCAGACCCTGGTGGACCAGGGTGCGGTTGAGGCGATCGAGGGGCACCACATCGGCCACGGTGCCAAGCGCCACCAGGTCCAGCCAGTCGGCCATCGCGGGCTCGGGGATACCCTGCCGCGCAAACCAGTTGTCCGCCTTGAGTCGGCCGCGCAGTGCCGCCAGCAGATAGAACATCACACCGACACCCGCCAGTGCCTTGTGGGGAAAGCCGCACTCCGGTTGGTTGGGATTGACGATGGCGTCGGCCGCCGGCAGCACCCGTCCCGGCAGGTGATGGTCGGTGACCAGCACGCGGATGCCCGCATCGCGCGCGGCGGCCACTCCGGCGATGCTGGAGATGCCGTTGTCCACGGTGATGATCAGATCGGGGTTGCGGGTCCGCGCCAGCGCGACGATTTCCGGCGTCAGTCCGTAACCGTACTCGAACCGGTTGGGCACCAGGAAATCCACCTGGGCAAAGCCCAGGGCGCGCAGGCCGAGCACGGCGAGCGCGGTGCTGGTGGCGCCATCGGCATCGAAGTCGCCCACGATGAGCAGCCGCGACTGCCGCTGCAGGGCCTCGATCAGCAGCGCCAGGGCCGCTTCGATGCCGCGCAGGCCGGTGGCCGGGGGAATCCAGCCGAGCTGGAGATCCAGCGCATCGGGAGTCGCGGCGCGGGCGGCATAGATACGGCGCAGCCACGGCGGAAGAGCGTCGCCGAACGCGGTTTCGGAGCCGAGCAGAGGCCGCGCCTTCAGCGCCGGGGCGCGGTCCGGTGCGGGCGCCTCAGCCATGGTCGCGACCGCGCTGGTAAAACGTCGCGACGCATCCTGTCGCGAAGCACCGTTTCGCGAAGCACGGTTTCGCGAAGCAACGGACTGCGAGTGCGCCGGGTGCGGTCCGCATCAGACGGTCAGGTTGTCCGCGATATGACGATGCAGCGGCGCAAGTTCATTGGGCAGCACCTGATAGCGCTCCGTGCGCGTGAACAGATCGGCCATGTGCTGGGGCAGCGGCGGCGCGCCCTGATAACCGGCCTGTTGCACGGCTTCGGGAAATTTGGCCGGGTGCGCGGTGGCCAGACACACCACCGGCGTGTCCCGATCGCGGCGGCAATGCCGCGCGGCCGCGACGCCGATGGCGCTGTGGGGATCGAGCAGGTATTCGCTGGCTGCGTATTCGGCGCGGATCGTCGCCACGGTATCCGCGTCGTCCACACGATGGCTGTGGAACAGGGTGCGGGCATGCCCCAGGGCTCGGGGGTCGAGCGTCGTCGCGCCGGCTTCGAAGCCGGCCATCAGCGCCGCCAGCGCTTTGCCATCGCGCTCGTACAGATCGAACAACAGGCGCTCGAAGTTGCTGGAGATCATGATGTCCATGCTGGGCGACAGCGTATGCAGCAGCGGATGGCGGCTGTAGTCGTTGCCGCTGATGCAGCGGTGCAGGATATCGTTGGCATTGGTGGCGATGATGAGTTGCTGCACCGGCAGCCCCATCCGGTGCGCCAGATAGCCGGCAAATATATCGCCGAAATTTCCGGTGGGCACCGAAAAACTCACCGGCCGCTGCGGCGCGCCCAGGGCGAGCGCGGCCCAGAAGTAGTAGACGATCTGGGCCATGATCCGCGCCCAGTTGATCGAGTTGACCGCCACCAGTTGCCGCCCCGCGGGCAGAAATGATTGCGCCGAAAAACTCGCCTTCACCAAACGCTGACAGTCGTCGAAATTGCCTTCGATGGCGAGGTTGTGGATGTTGTCGGCCAGCACCGTGGTCATCTGGCGGCGCTGCACCTCGGATACCCGGTTGTGGGGGTGGAGGATGAAAATGTCGAGGTTGCGGCAGCGGCGGCAGCCCTCGATGGCGGCGGACCCGGTATCGCCCGAGGTGGCGCCCAACACCACCACCTTCTGACCGCGCCGCTCCAGCAGATGATCCAGCAGATTGCCGAGAAACTGGAGCGCGAAATCCTTGAAGGCGAGCGTCGGGCCATGGAACAACTCCAGCACCCATTCGTTGTGACCGGTCTGCACCATGGGCGCGATGGCGCGGTGGCGGAAGCCGCTGTAGGACTGCCGGATGATCCGCTCCAGATCCGCGGCCGCCACGTCGTCGCCCACGAAGGGCGTCATCACCCGCTGCGCGAGCTGCGGGTAATCCAGTCCGCGCCAGGACGCGATTTCGGCGGCGCTGTAGGACGGCACGCGCTCGGGCACGAACAGGCCGCCGTCGGGCGCGAGCCCGGTCAGCACGGTTTCGGCGAATGACTGCGGCGCACAGCCGCCGCGGGTGCTGATGTACTTCATGGGCGCGTCTCGCGGGACGGTTGGCGGCTAGGCATCATCCAAGGCCTCCTTGCGCAGATGGACCACCGGGCCGGACACGGATTCGAGCCGCTCGATGGCGTGGATGGCGGCGCG
>DITZ01000037.1 GCA_002422985.1 Sphingomonadales bacterium UBA6171 | reverse complement strand
CAACGTGCAAGTGGCCCCACACGGGGCCGACCGCCGCACCAGTTCTACGGACATGCCCCATCAAGAGAATTCCGGCCTTGTGGGGATAGGTGTGCAGCCAGACTATCTGCAGGCGGTCGTCAGATCGCGCAGTGATCGGCAGACGCAATTCCGGCCCGCTGACGCATCCGGTCAATGAGCAGGCCAGAACGCTCGCCAAGGCTATTCCTTGAACCTTACCAAATATGACGGTTTTGAGATGATTAGTTGTCACCGGGCGTCACCCAAATGCTGTGAGAGTCGATTTGAAGTTTCATGAGCGCACGCACCGCGGTTCCGCGCGCTTCGATTTCGGTCCGGCGTGCATCGTGCGCCTGCTTTTGGGCATAGAGCATGTCGGAGAGATCAATCGCCCCCAGGGCTTGCCCACGGGCGGTTCGATCAGCTGCCGACGCCGAGCTTGTGACGGCGTCCAATGTGTCATTCCAGACACGCAATCGCGTGCGCGCGTTGGAGAGGTCCGCGTTGGCAGTCGCTTCGACCGCACGTTGGATATTCGCAAGATCGAAGCGAGCGGCGCTCGCTTCCGCACTTGCCTGACTGGCTGCGGCCCTCCGATATCCCCCGCCGAGGGGCAGAGATGCTACCAGGCCTGCGCCCCGCTCCATGCCACCCCGTTCGCTAAACAGGCGCACACCGAATGTCGGATCTGCGATACGGTCGGCTCTCACTCTTTGTGAGACTACTCCTAAGCGCTGGGCCTCGCGGTCAGCTGCTCGAATTTCATGGCTTCGCTCGATGACCAGATCGCGCATGCGCTCCAGCGGCAGGGCAGGCAGTTCGGGCTCCGCCAGAACTGGCGCTTCCATGGGCAGGGCCAGGTCCGGGAATGTCGCGGCCAAAATGGCACGCGCTTGTTCACGGCCAGCCAAGGACACTGCGGACTGTGCCCGTGCTTGTGCCAGAGCTGCCCGAGCCTGATCGACGTCGAGATCGCCTGCATCACGGAGGGTTCGCCGACGGCGCACAGCATTCGCGGCAGTTTCAAGCAGCTGGACGGTTTCAACGTCGTTGCGGTACAATTGCGCCGCAGTCAGCCAGTCATACCAGAGGTTGGACAATATCAGCGCCCCCTGATGGCGTACATCTTCCGCTCGATTCTCGGCGACTTCAATTCCCAGCGCGCCAGCTTTCCGATCCAGGTTTGCCTTGCCCGGAAGGCGGAACGCTCGGCCGATCGTCGTGTCGAATTCGTCGTAACCGCCCTCGCGATCGACAGTCCGTCGGATGTAACTCCCGGATATGGTCACTTCGTGCGGACCGCGCCTGAGCATGTCGTTCTGGGCCTTGGCCGCATCGACGCGCGAGGCTGCTGCCGCGACGGTTGGATGGTTGTCGAGGATGGCGACGATTTGATCTTCCGGGGGCAAGTCTATGCGCTGCGCCCAGGCGGTAGTGGGCGGCAAGCAAGCGAGCAGACCAATCGCGAACTGGAGCGCCTTCATTCGAAACGACCCCGCGCAAGAATGGGAGTTTGTTGCCAACGGACAGGGGATCGCCGCTTGGCGGACTTGGCCGCTTCGATGATTGCCTCAATCATCTCTTCCTCTTCGACGCATTCGACCGCTGAGCGTTTGAGCGTGGCGGTCACCTGCTCCGCGGTCTTCGCATCAGCGAAATCTCGACCGTGTACAGTTTCGGCGCGAACATGGAGCGGCGCGCGGGATACCCCGCGGATCGCGTCAACGATCGCATCGGTGTCGGTGGCAGAGCAGTGTAAAGTAAGCAGGATGTCAGGCATCGATCGCCTCCTCTGGGCCTTCGCCAAAGCGTTCAAACAGGATGGGCAGGAGGACCAGAGTCAGCAGGGTCGAAGTTATCAGGCCGCCGATGACCACGATGGCCAAGGGCTTCTGGATTTCTGACCCCGGTCCGCTCGCGAACAGCAGGGGCACGAGCCCGAACGCGGTAATGCTGGCAGTCATCAGCACAGGGCGCAGGCGGCGCTCTGCTCCGAGCCGAACAGCTTCGGCCATCGTGCTTCCCTCGGCCCGCAATTGCCGGAAGTAGGCAACCAGCACCAAGCCGTTGAGCACAGCGATGCCAAGCAGGGCGATGAACCCTACCGATGCCGGAACCGACAGATACTCGCCAGAGACCCAGAGCGAGACGATACCCCCGACCATGGCAAAGGGAATATTGAGCAGGATGATCACAGAGGCGCGTAGCGAATGGAGTGTCGCGAACAGGACGAAGAAGATGAGAAGTAGTGCGATAGGGATGACCAGCATGAGACGAGCCGAAGCGCGCTGCTGGTTTTCGAACTGACCGCCCCAGACGATGCGATAGCCCTGGGGCATCGGCACTTCAGCCGCGATCTTCGCCTGCGCTTCCTCCACATAGCCCACAATGTCGCGCCCCGACACGAAAGCCTGGACCAGGGCAAAGCGCGAGCCTTGTTCATGCTCCAGCTTTACCGGGCCCTCACCGCGTTCGACGCGGGCGAGGTCGCTTGCCCGTGTCTGGATGCCGCCGGGACTGAGGAGAAGCTGGTCTGCGAACAGTGCCGCATCTTCCGCCACCGCCTGCGGCCCGCGAACCACCACCGGGATGCGTCGCAGGCCTTCGGTTACAGTGCCGGCAGGCAGTCCGTCCACCTGCGCTCGCAGACTGTCCTGAAGCGCGTCGACCGGGAAGCCGGCCCGACCGGCGGCCAGCCGGTCGATGTCGAGGGTGAGATAATCGACCTTGTCATTGGCCACCGTGATCACCTCGGTCGCGCCGTCGATAGCCGCGAGCCGCTTTTCCACTTCGCCTGCAAGCCGGCCGAGTTCCGCCAGATCGGGGCCGAAAATCTTGACGGCGAGGTCGCCGCGGCTGCCGGTGAGCATTTCCGACACCCGCATCTCGATCGGCTGGGTGAAGCTCGGCTCTATCCCCGGATGCGCCCCGAGTGTCTGGCGCAGCTGGTCCACCAGCCAGGGCTTGTCGCCACGCCACTCGGCACGCGGCTTCAGCACCAGAAAGCTGTCGGTCTCGTTGAGGCTCATCGGGTCGAGCCCCAGCTCGTCGGCACCGACCCGGGCGATCACGGCTTCGACTTCGGGCACATTCGCCAGCAGCGTGCGCTGGACGGCGAGGTCGCCCGCCAGGCTGTGCGACAGCCCGATGGAAGGGTGTTTGGTAAGCTGAAGGAGGACGGTGCCCTCATCCAGCGTGGGGAGGAAGATTTTTCCGACCTGGGTGTAGGCAAAGCCGGCGAGCATCAGCGACGCGACTGCGACCACAGCCACCAGCGGCTGCCGGGCAAAGGCACCGTCGAGCAGGCGCGAATAGGCGGGTGATAATTTGCGCATCGCCCATGGCTCATGATGCCCCCCGTCCGTCTTCAGCCCCCATGACGACAGCACGGGGATCAGGGTGAAAGCGAGCAACAGCGAGCCGCCGAGCGCCATCACGATGGTGAGCGCGACGGGGGCGAACAGCTTGCCCTCCAGCCCCTGCAAGGCGAGCAGCGGCAGGAACACAAGCATGATGATCACAATCCCCGAGGTGACCGGCCGGATCACCTCGCTGGTGGCCACCAGAATGCGGTTCAGCTTGCCGGTGCCATGATGCTTCGGGTCGGCAAGCCGCTCGACGATATTCTCCACCACCACCACGGCGCCATCGACCAGCAGCCCGATCGCGATTGCCAGCCCGCCAAGGCTCATCAGATTTGCCGACAGGCCGAAGCCGCGCATCAGGATGAAGGTGATCAGGGCCGCCATCGGCAGCGCCGCGGTTACAATGAGGGCGGCGCGCCAATCCCCCAGGAACAGCAGGAGGAGCAGGATCACCAGCACGGAGGCTTCGAGCAGCGCCTTTTCCACCGTTCCGACCGCGCGGCCGATGAGGTCTGAACGGTCGTAGAAGACGACAATATTGGTGCCCCTGGGCAAGGTCGGGCCGAGTTCGGCAAGCCGCGCCTTCACGCCGGAGACGACATCTGCGGCATTGGCCCCGCGCAAGCCGATGACGAGGCCCTGCACCGTCTCGCCGCCGGATTTTCCGGCTTCGGTGCGGGTGACGGCACCATAGCGGGTGAGCGTGCCGGTGCGGACGGTGGCGACGTCGGCGACCCGAACCACCCTTCCGTTCTGAGACTTCAGGGGTATGGCGGCGAGATCGTCGAGCGTGCGGACGGCGCCCACGGCGCGCACGATCAGCGCCGACTCGCCGTCGGCCAGCCGTCCGGCACCATCGTTCCGGTTGCCCGCAACAACGGCGGCGGCCAGATCCGAAATGCTGACGCCCGCGGCGGCCATGGCGGACAGGTTGGGCACGACCTCGAAGCTTTCGACGAAGCCGCCCAGCGCATTCACATCCGCGACGCCGGGCACCGTGCGCAAGGCGGGCCTGATGGTCCAGTCCAGCAGACGGCGTTTTTCCGCGAGGCTCAGCGGGCCTTCGATGGTGAACATGAACATGTCGGAGAGCGGTGTCGAGATCGGGGCCAGCCCGCCGGACACGCTGATCGGCAGCTCGCCCTGCACGGCCGCGAATCGCTCTGCCACCTGACTGCGCGCCCAATAAATGTCGGCGGAATCATCGAAATCGATGGTGATGTCGGCAATCGCATATTTGGCGACGGAGCGGAGCATCTTCTGATCCGGGATGCCGAGCAACTGCTGCTCGATCGGCGTGATCACCTTGGCCTCCACCTCTTCGGGCGTCATGCCCGGTGCCTTCAGGATGAGCTTCACCTGGGTCGGCGCGATGTCGGGGAAGGCATCGATCGGCAGCGTCACGACCGACCAGATGCCGATAGCGGCGACAAGGAGCGACAGCACCAGCACCGCCATGCGGTTGGTCAGCGACCATTCGACCAGATGGCGCAGCATCTCAGCGGGCCGCCCGGGACTTGAGCTCTGGCAGGTTCGATATTGCCACGGTTGCGCCGGCCGCCAGCCCTTCGGCGATCGTCGTCTGGCCGTCTGCACTGGCTCCAACCACGACTGCGACCGGCTGGAAGCCCGCCTTGCCGCGCACGAAGACGATGTCGCGCCCTTCCAGCCGGGTGACGGCGGCGGCCGGCACGGAAACCGAGGATGCCTGTGCGTCGCCGAGAATCGTGACCGAAAGCGAGCTGCCCGCCAGCAGGCCGGGGGCGGCCCCGATGCGGGCGATGGCGTTGACCGAGCGGGTGGCCGGATCAAGGCCCGGCGCCACCGAGAGGATTTCGCCGCGTGCGCCGCCCGGGAGCAGCACGGCCATGCCGGGCCTGACTTTGCCCGCAAGTCGCTGCGGCAGTTGGAGATCGAGAGCGTAGCGATTGCTGCCGTCGATCACGAAGGGGGCGGTCATGCCATCGAGCGGACCGCCGGTTTCGACCGAGACGCGGGAGACGCGGCCGCTGATGGGGGCCACAAGCCGCACGATGCCATCGCCCGACGCGCCGCCGCGGGCCAGGATGCGGGCGGCTTCGGCCCTATCCACCCTGGCTTCGCGCAGCGCTGCCCGCGCTTCGTCTGCCCGTGCACCAGCCACCACGCCCTCGGCTGCCAACTGGCCGATTCGGGCGGCGTTTGCCTGTGCCAGTTCCAGCCGCGCGTCTGCCCTGGCCCGGTCGGATGCGAGGGTGAGGGCATCCCGGCTGATCACTGTGGCCAGCAACTGGCCTGCCGTCACCTCCTGGCCTTCCAGAACATGGATCTGCCGAACCGCGCCGGAAAAGGGTGCCGTCACTGCCACCCGCGCGGCGGGCGGCAGGCTGACGGTGGCGGGAACGGTGCCAAGGGGCGCGTTGGTTGCCAGTGTCGCCACCGCGGTCTGCGGTTCGACCGCCTTGACCGGCGCTGCCGGGGCTGCGACCGGCTCGGCCCCGCAGCCGGCGAGCGCCGGTGACAGGAGGCCTGCGCAAATGAGGAGGGTTCGGTGGATCATGGGCCGCAGATGCATGATGAATCTTGCACCAACCTGTCAGTCTGTCAGCTTGGTGACAGGGAGTGCGGCCAATAGGCGGCCAAGGAGGTGCGATGCGCCTGTTGCTGGTTGAAGACGATGCCGAACTGTCGAGCCGCCTGACCGCGCGGCTTGTTGCCGGCGGCTTTGCGGTGGATCATGCCTTCGACGGCGAAACCGCGGCGGATTGGCCCGACCTCGACCATATGTCGGTGTTGATCCTGGATCTGGGTTTGCCGCATATGTCGGGGACGGACGTGCTCCGCCATTGGCGGGGGGCCGGCGTGCACACGCCCGTCATCATTCTGACGGCGCGCGGAAGCTGGCAGGATAAGGTGGAGGGGTTGAACGCCGGCGCCGATGACTTTGTTGTGAAGCCCGTGCGATCCGAGGAACTGATCGCGCGCATCCATGCGCTGGTGCGCCGGACCCAGTCTGGCGGCGCGCCGTTGCTGCGGGCCGGCGGCATCACGCTGGACCCGATCGCCCACAGCGCCAGCAGCGAGGGCCGTCCGCTCGACCTCAGCCGGCAGGAGTATCGGCTGCTTGAGCTGTTCCTCCGCCGCCCGGGCCACATCCTGTCGCAGGCCGATCTGCTGGAACATCTTTATGCGCTGGAGGCCGAGCGCGACCTGAACGCGCTGGAAGTGCAGGTCAGCCGCCTGCGCCGCAAGATCGGGCGCGATGCCATCACCACCGTGCGCGGCCTCGGCTACCGGTTCGAGCGGTGACCAGGCCCATCATCCCGGCCCAGGGCAGCCTGCGGCTGCGGTTCGCGGTGGCTATGCTGGCCTGGATCGGCACCGGCCTGCTGTTCATCGGGGTCAGCACATCGGCGCTGTTCCGCAAGCATGTCGAAAACCAGTTCCACGACGAGTTGAAGGTGCATCTGGTCGAGCTTGCCGAACTGACGCGCTTCGCGGCCGATGGCCAGCCCACACTGGATCGGCCGCTGTCGGACCCGCGCTATGAAATGCCTGATTCCGGCTATTATTGGCAGGTGGAGCGCGAAGGGGCGCCGGTGCTGAAGTCCGCCTCGATGCGGCGGGGCGCGCTCGATCCGGCACTCGCCCACCAGCCCGAGATTGTCCATCGCCTTGCCAGGGGCCCGACCGGCCCGACCATGACCTATGGCTTCGCGCGCCCGGCACCCGATGGCGGCAGCGAACTGCATTTCCTGATCGCCACGGACGAACGCATTCTGAACGCTGTCATCTCGGCGTTCGACCGGGAACTGCAACGCTGGCTGACCCTGCTGGCGGCCGGCCTGCTGGGAACGGGTGCCATCGTCAACATCTATACGCTGCGGCCGCTGGACCGGCTGCGGCAATCGGTCGCCGCGGTGCACAATGGCGCTGCACGACGGATGGAGGATGGCTGGCCGGCCGAGATCGCCCCGCTTGTTGCCGACCTGAACGGGCTGCTGGACACCAATGAGGCGATGGTGAGTCGCGCGCGGGTCGAAGCGGGCAACCTCGCCCACAGCCTGCGGACGTCGCTTGCGATCCTGACCGACGAGGCGGAGACTCTGGCCAAGGGAGAGGCGGGTGACAGCGCGGCGACGCTTCTGGAGCAGTGCCGGCGGATCGAGCGCCAGCTGGACTGGCATCTGGCCCGCGCGCGCGCCGGTGTCCGGCAGGGCGCGACAACCCGACTTCCCGAGGCAATCCAGCCGATCGAAACGGCCATGCAGCGGCTGCATGCGGAGAGGCACATCCAATTTTCAACCGACGGGACGGATATGGTGGCGCTTGCCATCGAGCCGGAGGATTTTGCGGAGATTGTCTCGAACCTCACCGACAATGCCGGCAAATGGGCCCGCTCGCGGGTGGGGATCGACTGGCGCGTCGCCGGGGCTGAGGCCATGATTTCGGTGACGGATGACGGCCCCGGCATTCCCGCGTCGATGCGCACCAGCGCGTTCGGGGTCGGCAGCAGGCTGGACGAACGGTCGCCCGGCCACGGCCTTGGTCTTGCAATAGCGCAGGATCTGGCACGCCATTATGGCGGTGACGTCGCCTTGTCCGGCCGGGACGATGGCGCAGACGGTCTGGTCGCCCGGCTCATGCTGCCGCTGGCCCGGGGGCAGCAGCCCGGCATCGAGGGCTTTGACGGACCCTGAGGGCCGGCGGAGCGGATGGGGTTTCTGACAGCGCCCTCCCGGGCGGGCCGCGATAAAGAAGAGGGTGATGAGTCGGGAGACGAAGGCCCACGCGACGCGGCGCACGAACTGTGCGCCAATCTGCTGGTGGGATGGCGGTGCGAAGCGGCCGGGCCCGGCGATTAGAATGCAAAGGCAATGATTGTATATTGAACGTCATCGGGTGATGGACTAGGTAACCGCGCATGCCGTCCGACCGATTCACGACCAGCCCCGTCGCGCTTTTTGAACTCACGAACGCAATTCAGCCGATCCGGCGTGCCTGGGTTCAGGCAATCAATCTCGCACTGGCCGACTTCGACCTGCCCCCATCGCTCATTTCCACGCTCATTCTGGTATCCCGTCGCGGCAACATGGGGATCAGGCAGAATGCACTGGCCGACGAAGTCGGGATCAATCCGGGCGGCATGGTGCGTATTCTCGACCAGGCCGAAGCCGCCAGACTGCTGGAGCGGCGCGATTCTGCGGACGACCGGCGTATCAAGACGATCCATCTCCTGCCAAAAGGCCTTGACCTGGCAAGAAAGATGGAAAAGGCGGTCACGCGGCTGCGCGATGATCTCCTTGCTGATCTTCCTTCGCAGGACATCGAAACGACGACGCGCACGCTGCGCCTGTTCGAAAAACGGATCGGTCAGTTCCTGCAGCAGGAGCGCACGGGCCGATGAAAGTCAGCGCCGATCAGCTGATCTTCTCGGTGAAATTGTTCGTCGCGGGCATGATCGCCTTCGCGACAGCGGTGCGGATCGGCCTGCCCAATCCTTACTGGGCCCTTGTCACCTGCTGCGTCTGCATGAACCCCATGACCGGCGCGGTCCGGTCCAAGGCCGTCTATCGCTTCACCGGAACATTCTGCGCCGGCATCGTCACGCTGGCCATGGTCGCGCTGTTTGCGAGCGCGCCGCTGCTGCTGATCGCGGCGTCGGGGATTGTTGCGACATTGGCGTTCGGCGCTTCTTTCCTCGACCGCACGCCGCGCAGCTATGGCTTTCAGCTCTTCGCGATCACGATCATGATGGTGGCGGTTGCCGGTGTGGATCACCCGGAGATCATGTTCGATACCGTTGTGGCGCGGGTCAGCGAAATATCGATCGGTGTTTTCGCGACGACCATTGTGGACGCTGTGATCGCGCCGCGTTCGCTTGAAGGCGTGCTGCGCGCGCGCCTGCACCGCTGGCTGCCCAGCATCGAGAAGTGGGCAAAGGATGTTCTTGATGGCCATGAGGCGGACGCCCGGGGAGAGCATGACCGGCTCAAGACGCTGAGCGACATCACTTCCCTGTCGCAGCTGACCGGCACGCTGCGCTATGATCCGACGATCCCGCGCGACGACCTGCGGCACGCACTGGCGATCCAGCAACGCCTGCTGCGCATGGTTCCGCTGCTTTCCGCGATCGGCAGCCGCATCGCGGGCCTTGGAGCAGCGGAGCGCCTGGCCCTGCAACCGTCTCTCGCCCTGGCCAAGGCCTGTCTTGAGGCTGGTACGGAACCGCCGCCCGATCTGGCGGATGCGGTGCGCGCGCTTCCGCTCGATTCCAGCCCCGCGCGCGCATGGCAGCAGCTTGTTCATGATGCGCTGGCCGATATGCTGACCGAGATGCTGCTGCTGTGGAGCGACGTTTCCCGGATCGAAGCGGCGTTGTTGGGAAAGGCGAAGCTTGCGCCCGCGCTCGCGCGGAAGGTGAGCGAGACGCGGGCCTTTCCCCTCAATCCCGATATCAATCACGCTGTCCGGGTCATGGCGGGAATCCTCCTGTCCTATGCCCTGCTCTGCGGCTTATGGTATGTGACGGGCTGGCGTCAGGGCGCGAACGCCGTCCTGCTGGGCAGCCTGACGCTGGCCTTTTTCGGCGGTGGCGACGAGCCGGGCAAGGCGATCGCCATGTTCACGCGTTTCGCCCTGCTCACGACATTGCTGGCGGGCATTCTCTGCTATGGCCTGCTGCCGCTCGCCACCGATTTTGCGACGTTTGCGATGATGATGGGCCTGTACATGTTGCCCCTTGGCATATGGGCGGCCGTCAATCCGATGGCGACGCTGATCCTCGCCTACGGGATCAGCATCATCAATCTCCAGGGCCATTATGCGCCGTTCGATTTCGGAACCTTCGTCGAGGCGAGCGTCGCCAGCCTGCTGGGCATATTCACCGCCATTCTCGGTGCCGGTCTGTTCCGCACCTGGGGCGTGCAGCATCAGATTCAGCGCATCCTCCGCGCCGAAGCGCGCGAGATCGCGCTGTTGAGCCGGTCGCCCAGCCGGCGGTTGCGGGAAAATTATGTCCATCGGGCGATCGACCGCATTTCGGAGGTGACGGCGCGCCTTGCCGCGACCGGGCAGGTCGAGCGGAGCGTCGGCCTGCTCACCCGGCTGCGTGTCGGTGCGAATGTCGCCGACCTGCGCCTGATGGGAAAGGGGATGTCCCCCGATGCACGGCTGGCGACCGACCGGCTTCTCGACCAGTTCGGCAGCGAGTTCGATGCACCGCAACCCTCGTCCCGCCTCCTCGCGTGCATTGACGAAGCCCTTGATGCGCTCTGGCCTGGACATGGTTCGCCCGGCGATCGCTTTGACCGCGCCATTCATGCCATAGCGGACCTGCGCATCGCGCTGTTCGAGCGCGCGCCGGCCTGGGTGCCAGCGCCATGATCGGCGAGATCGACATCGCCGGCGTGTTCATCTCGCCGCTGCTCCTCTGCATGATCCTCGGCTTTGCCATGCGCCTGCTGCTGTCGCGGCTGTTCGAGGCCGTCGGCTTCTACCGCCTCGTCTGGCAGCGCCCGCTGTTCGATACTGCCCTGTTTCTCATCCTGACCGGAGCCGCCTTTCTGCTGCTTCGTCTAGCCACTTTGTCCTGAAATGCCCGCCATGACCTTCGACCGCGATACAATCCTCCGTCTGCTCAAGCCTTTGCTCACTCTGCTGCTGGTGGGTCTGGGCGTGCTCATCTTCTGGCACCTTTATGATTACTACACCTATGCGCCACAGACACGCGACGGAAAGATCAGGGCGGATGTGGTGCCGCTGGCGGCCGATGTGTCCGGCCGGGTCGAGCAGGTGCATGTTCGCGACAATCAGGTGGTGAAGCGCGGCGACATCCTGTTCAGCATCGACCATGTCCGGCTGCGCAATGCCGTTGCGCAGGCCGAGGCCGCTGTCGCCACGGCACGGGCGACCCTGAACGCCGCCGAGCGGGAGAACCGCCGCTATCAGGGCCTTTCGGATATCGTCTCAGGCCAGCAGCTTGACGATCGCCGCTCCATCGCCGAGGAGGCGCGCGCGCGCTATGCCCGGGCGATCGCCGATCGCGATCTCGCCCGCATCAATCTGGAGCGCGCCGAGGTTCGCGCGCCGGTCAACGGCATCGTCACCAATTTCTCGATGCGCCCCGGCGCCTATGCCACCGCCGGGCAGCCCGTGATGGCGCTGGTTGATTCCGACAGCTATTATGTCGCCGGCTATTTCGAGGAGACGAAACTCTCGCACATCCGCCCCGGTGCCCGCGTCACGATCCGGGTCATGGGTGAGGACCGGCCGCTTTCGGGCCATGTCGAAGGCCGATCGGCAGGCATCGACGATCGCGAAAGGACGACCGCGTCCGGAACGCTGCTCGCCAATGTCAATCCGACCTTCAGCTGGGTCCGCCTTGCCCAGCGTGTTCCCGTTCGGATCGCCATCGACAAGGTGCCGCCCGACATCGATCTGGTCGCGGGACGGACGGTCACCGTGACGCTGGACGGCGCGGAAAACGCGCTCGGCATCGGCCGGGGCGAATGACGATGGGGCGTGTGGGGACGAAAGGGCCGTTCGGGCTGATGGGCCTGCTGCTGCTCGCTGGCTGTGCGACGGTCGGCCCCAGCTATGGAGTGCCGCCCTTGCCCGCCGGGATCGCGGACCGGCCCGCCAGCTTTGCCGAAGGAACATCGCCCGCCTATTCGGCCGAACCGCTGCCCCGGCACTGGTGGCGCCTCTATGCCATCCCCCAGCTCGACATGCTTGTCGAGGAAGCGATCGTGGCCAATACCGACCTCAGGGTCGCTGCGGCCAATCTCGAACGCGCGCATGCGATCGTCCAGGAGGTCGAGGCCGGCGCGGGCGTCCGGACTTCCACGGCGGGCGGCGCATCGGTGAGCGAGACGTCGCATCTCGGTATCGGCTCGCCCAACGGGACTCATACAAGCTTCGACGCCGGCGTCGGCATATCCTATGAACTGGACGTCGTGGGCCGGATTCGGCGCACGATCGAGGCCGCGCAGGCCGATGCGGACGCGCAGGCCGCCGCCTATGACCTTGCGCGCACGACGGTCGTGGCCGGCGTGGTGGGTGCCTATGGCGATGCGTGCGCGGCCGGCGCGCGGATAAGCGTTGCCCGCCATTCGGTCGAACTACAGCGGGAGAGCCTCGCACTCACCGAGCGGGGCGTGCGCGCCGGCCTCTACGCACCACTCGACGCCATCCGTTCGCGCGCGCTGCTGGCCCAGCTCGAGGCGACGCTGCCGCCGCTCGAGGCAGGCCGCAAAGCTGCCCTGTACAGTCTTGCCGTGCTGCTCGGCCGCCCACCAGAAGACTATCCGCCCGAACTTGCGACCTGCCGGATCATCCCTTCCGTCGACCGCCCGCTGCCGATCGGCGACGGCATGGCGCTGATCCGGCGCCGGCCCGACATCCGTGAAGCTGAACGCCGGCTCGCGGCTGCGACGGCGCGCATCGGCGTGGCGACGGCGGACCTCTATCCGAGCGTCAGCCTGGGCGCATCGCTCGGCACGACCGCGCGGAGTGTGACCGGGCTGGTGGACGATTCGGCGTTCCGGTTCAACCTCGGCCCGCTCATCTCCTGGTCCTTCCCGAACCGGCGCGTCGCCAGGACGCGGATCGCGCAGGGCGATGCGGCGGTGCGCGGAGCGCTGGCGGCATTCGACGGCAGCGTGTTTGCAGCGCTGCGCGAAACCGAGACGGCGCTCAGCAGCTATGTCCGCGATCTGGAGCAGAATGCCAAGTTGCGGGTCGCACGCGATGAAAGCCGGAAGGCTTCCGCCGTCCAGACCCGGATGACGCGGGGCGGTCTTGGAACCGGCCTTGAACTGCTCGACGCGCAGCGAAGCCTCGCCACGGTCGAATCGGCGCTGGCAGCCTCTGATGCCTCTGTCGCCTCGGATCGCGTCCGGCTGTTCCTCGCGCTCGGCGGCGGCTGGGAAGGTGGGATAGCGGGGCCATGATAGCGGCCTGGGGCACCTTTCGACCATGTTGAGCCGCCGTGATCGCACAGGCAAGGCCGCAGACAAGGAGCGGTGCGTAGCGCGGGCTGTTGGCCAATCGGCTCAGGGCCAACCAAGCCTGCCCGGCATATGGTCATGCCGGCCGGCTGGCCGCTCCATTGGAAAGCGCGCTCAACTGCGGTGGCGCAACCGGCCGAATAGCGACCGGTCGGCCAATATCTCGTGCGCGGCATTATGGCCGGGCGCGCCCGTCACCCCGCCGCCGGGATGCGTGCCGGAGCCGCACATATAAAGACCATGGATCGGGCTGCGATAATCGCCGAAACCCAGAATGGGGCGCGCTGACCAGAGCTGATCGAGGCTCATGCGGCCATGGAAGATGTCGCCGCCCACCAGCCCGAACTTGCGCTCCAGATCGAGCGGGGAATGAATCTGGCGGGCGATGATGCTGGCGCGGAAATTAGGCGCATGCTGCGTCACACAGTCGATGATATGGTCGGCGGCGGCCGCGCGGGCGTCGTCCCAGCTGCGGCCATCGGGTAACTGTGGCGCGAACTGCTGGCAGAACAGACTGGCGATATGCCGCCCCGGAGGCGCGAGGCTGTCGTCCACCGTGGTGGGCAGTTTCATTTCGATGATGGGCTGGCGGGACCAGCCGCTGCTTTTCGCGTCGGTGAAGGCGCGGTCCATATAATCGAGGCTGGGGGCGATGATGATGCCGGCCGTGTGATGCTCGGCCAGTGCCCTGCCCGGCAGCACGGAGAAATCCGGCAGCTCGGCAAGTGCGACATTCATGCGGAAAGTGCCTGATCCGGTACGGAAGGTCGCCATGCGCCGCACAAAGTCGGGGGGCAGATCGCTCGCCTGCACCATCTGGCGATAGAGCAGCGCCGGACCGACATTGGCGGCGATGATAGGCGCGGCCAGCTCCTCTCCCGAAACCAGCTTCACGCCCACCGCCTTGCCACCGCTGACCAGAATCCGCTCAACCGGCGTCTCCAGGCTGATGGCCACGCCGGCCAGCGTGCAGGCCTTTGCCATTGCCTGCGTGATGGCGCCCATGCCGCCCACCGCATGGCCCCACATGCCCTTCTTGCCATTCACCTCGCCAAACACATGGTGCAGCAGCACATAGGCGGAACCGGGCGTGTCCGGGCTGGCATAGTTGCCCACCACAGCATCAAAGCCGAAGGCGGCTTTCACGGCATCGCTTTCATACCAGCCATCCAGAAAATCGCGGGCGGATTTCACGAACAGGTCCAGTACATCGCGCTGCGCATCGAGCGGCATGCCCATCAACCGCCGTCCCTGCGACGCGGCCGCCAGCAAAGCGCGCAGACCGCCGCCGGCATTGGGCGGCGTTTTCAGGGCGATGGCGCGCAGAACTTCGGCCACGCCCTCCAGCGCTGCCTCATAGGCCGGGAAGGTTTCGGCATCCTTTGGCGAAAAGCGGGCGAATTCGGCCTGGGTGCGGGCGGTGCCGCCACCCAGCTTCAGATAATCCTTCTCCAGCGGGAAGAAGTTGGAGATGGTGCGCTCGATGATGCGGAAGCCATGGTCGCCAAGCCGCATGTCGGCGATCACTTTGGGCCGCAGCAGACTGACGGTGTAGCTGGCGGTGGAGTTGCGGTATCCGGGGGCGAATTCCTCGGTCACGCAGGCACCGCCGATCACGTCGCGCGCCTCCAGCACCCGCACCTTCAGCCCCGCGCGGGCGAGGTAGAAGGCGCAGACCAGGCCATTATGGCCGCCGCCGACAATCAGGGCATCACAGGCTTTCGTCATGGCCGCTCCATCCGGCCATGCTTAGCAAGCCGCCGCACCCGCGGCTATGTCATCGGTTCGCCATGGCACCGGCCGTTCCTGCCGCCGCATCGCGCGGCGCGATGCCCGGCGGGCCAGGCCTCGGGCCGATGCGCACACTGGTCAGGAAATCAAGAGGGGAACCGCCGTTACCATGCGACGGCGGCGGCTCCTTTGTCCGCAGAGGGGATAGTCACTGCCGCGAAGCCCAAGTCACAGTTCCGCTTAGCGCTATCGTAAAACAGCAAAAGGGCCCGCCTCTTGCGAGGCGAGCCCTTCATGAACTGTCCTGCCGGAGGGCTGGCAAACCAGCCCTCCGGATAAGGATTAGTTGCCCGTCTGACCGAAGACGACTTCGGCACGACGGTTTTGCGGTTCGCGAACACCCAGCGGTGTATCCACCAGCAGACGGGTGAAGCCGAAGCCACGGGTCGACATCTGGCTTTCCGAGATGCCCTTGCCAGCCATATAGGCCTTCACGGCGTCAGCACGACGCTGCGAAAGAAGCATGTTGTACTCGGCCGGACCAGAGGTGTCGGTGTGACCATCGATCAGAACCGACGATTGGCCGGTCTGGACATAGGCCTCAGCGGCACGATCAAGGATCGCAGCAGCTTCCGGGGTGATGTCAGACTTGTCCCAGTCGAAGAAGACCAGGAACGGCCCGGGGACCACCGGCGCCGGAGGCGGCGGGGGCGGCGGGGGCGGAGGAGGCGGCGGGGGCGGAGGAGGCGGCGGAGGCGGCGGGGGCGCTTCTTCGTAAAGATTGAAGGCCAGACCAACCAGCGCGCTATGGCTCCGGAACCGGCTGTCGAGTTCAGCGCCGTTCGGCGACGTCAGGCCAAGGTCGTTAACGTTGAAGAAGCGATACTTCAGCGTCAGGTCAACCTTGCTGGACAGCGCGCGACGCACGCCGGCAACAACCTGCCATGCAAAGCCGGTATCGCTGTCATTGGCGAAGGTCGAGCCACCGTCGATGAAGCCCCAGATGTCGGCCTTGGTGCGTGCAACGCCAACGCCGCCGCCGACAAAGCCGGCCCAGGGCGAATCATCATTGCCACCAAAGTCGAACATGCCGTTCAGCATGAAGGACAGAACCTTCGTATCGCCCATGGCGTAAGGGAAGGTGCCAACCGGCGGGTTCAGACGATTGCCATAAGGCAGCGGCAGACCACCAGCGTTGACGTTGATGGAGTCAAGGCGGGCCATCTTGTGGGCAACTTCGAATTCGGTGCGGAACACACCGAAATCATAACCCAGCGTACCACCAACGTCCCAGCCCGGCTTGTACTTGAGACGAACAGCGTCTGCGTAGCCAACGCCAGCGGAACTCGTGACATCAATGCTTGATGATTCCGAAATCAGACCACCGGCTTCCAGACCGATGTACCAAGCTTTATCGCGGGCGCTTGCAGCACCTGCGAGCACCGTAGTCGCTAGCGCGACCGCAACGGCGTACTTCCCCATGATAATTCCCTTCTCAGTGACACTCGCACTTAGGCAAGGCCATTTAGCCTAGCAGGAAAGGACTTAGCAAGGGGTTACGTCACCAAAACTGTGTCGGAAGCGCAACATATCGTTTCCGATAGCACATATATATATCACGCCTCCATCAATCCGGCGGCAGACAGGCGATCCAGAAGTGCGCCAATGGCAATCCGTGCTTCCACATCAATAACAGCCCCACCCGAAGGCGCCATCAGCACCGGCCAGTCACCGGCCAGCGCGATTTCGTCTCGCCAGCCATCATTCCCCAGCCGTATCCAGCGCCCTTCATCCGCCAACCATGCACGGTATCCGCCGGGCGGCGACAGATATCGCCATCCGCCAATGCTCCAGACCGTAACCTGCCCATCCCGCCCTGACCAGACTCCCCCGGCTTCTGCCGGAATCAGCCAGCACTGGCCAAGAACTGGCGCCAGCGGCGGCGATCCGGCACTGCGACTTTGCAGTTCGGGATGCATCACGGCATCCAGCAGCAACAGCGCCTCATTATGCGAAATATCCTTCTGCCCCTGACCAGCGATCAACAGAGGAAGCGAAAATCTTGCTGTCGTCTCGTCCATTCTCCACACTCCCTCAGAATGACAGATGCGCTATTGCAGACCCACGCAGCCACGCCGGCCCCGATCCTTCCGCAAACAACTGCACTGCCGCCTCGCGCAGCGGGCCGCCAAACAGCGAAACCTGTTCCCCGGCCGACAGTTCCAGCCCATTACCCCGCACGATCCGTTCAACCCTCCCGCCGCTCAGCGGTTCCAGCACGCAGCGATACAGGCCTTGCGCCTCCCCGGAGTCATCAATGCTCCAGCTCATCCAGGCCCGACCGCGCTCTATCCAACTGACACTAATCGCGTCGTCCGCCAGCCGCTCGCCCCGAATATGGCATGGCCCCAGCGGGGCCGACGCAAGGCCGAGAATCTCATGATCCTGCACCAGCCCTTCCGCGGCAACGCCGGCACCGGCCAGCGCCACGGAAATCGATCGCCCAACCATTTCATCGCTATATGGCAAAGCGGCCAGGCCATCCGGATGCAGCAACCAGCAAATAGCCCCCGCCGCATGCCCGTCCGCCGGTATCGCCGTCACCCCCCTTCCCCGTAACAGTCCAGACAGGCGATACCGGCCATCGCCCATCGGTACCGCGTCCCGAAACTGGAGCAGCTCCTCGCCCACGCGCAGCATATTGGCTCCTGCCAGCACCGCCGCCTCATCCCGGCTTTCGATCCAGCCAGACACATGATCCAGATCCACCACCAGCGCAGAAGCTTCATCCCAGACTGTGGATGGCCCGGCCGACAACGGCTCCACCAGAACAGCCCGCAACAGGCCCCGCTTCAGCCGCCCCGCGATCCGATCCACTGCCCCGTCATCCAGAAGAATCTCACCGCCAGCCCAGAATGAATCGGCCGCCGCCGCCACGAACAGCGACGGAGAATCCGCCAGCGCCCATGGCGTCGTGGGGAACTCGAATATGCTCAGCCCGTCCAGATGCCCGCCTGCCAGAGTTGCATCAAGCGAACGCCCCCCATCCCCTTCAACGGCGCCTGTTGCCGGGGTCGCCGGCGCGCGCCGACATTCCAGATGCACCGCAAACCCTTCGATACGCCGGCCCATCACCCGCCAGACACCGGGCTGCCCCTCCAGCGACAGAAGATCGCCCACCGCAACGTCCAGCCGGGCCCAGGGCAGCGCAAGGCGCAACACGTCCCGGCCAGCCTGTCTTTCCCGGTCGATTCGTTGTGCCAGGGAACGGGCCACATCCGCCCGCATCGTCGCCGCAGCGTCCATGAAACGCCCCGCACCAGCGGCACCGCCCCGTGCGGATTGCTCGCTCTCCAGCAATTCCCGATCCGGATCGCAAAAGCCGATAACCGTCGCGCCGCCGCCATCATCCACTGCAAGCCCGCGCCCGACCAGACTATTCCCATCCACACTGACAATATCAGCCAGAGCAATGACATGGGTCCCGCCTGCCGCTGCAAACCCCAGCCTCCCCCCGCTTTCCCGCAAGGCACAGCCACCCAGTTGCGAAAGTCTGCCGATATCGTCGCCCAGCGTATCGGCCGCAAACTTCACCCCTTCAACGCCCGCACCGGCCACCACGTCCGCAGACAGCCCGGCCAACGCCGCCGCTTCGGCCATCCATGCGCCCAAACCCAGGTCAGGCGCATCGGCAAACAGCTCGATCTCCACCACCGGAATCCGGTTTCCGAAGGAACCGATATCCATGTCGCTGAACACCACCAGCGAATGCCCGGCATAGGCCGGCGTCCCCGCCACCCCTTCGGCCGCCACCATCGCGGCATCGGCCACAGCGCTGCCAGCACGCCGCAGGCGAACCGTCACCGGAACATTCAGCTCCCCCGCAGCATTGCGAATCTCGCGCCCGTCAGCCCAGATCCGGCCTATCGCCCACACAGGCCGCGTCGAAACCGCCACTGCAAAGGAAATAACATAACTGCGCTGCCCGCCCGCCTTCCCGCCGCCCAGGCGCTGCACGGGCGTTGCCCACAACAACAGCCCGCCAACCCGGCACCGCCCAAACAGCGCCGGCACAATCGCTCCATAGGCCGATCGCTGCGACAGCACCGCCTCAGCCCCGGCCCTCGGCCGGGACAGGGCCGCACCCATCATCCCGCCAACCATCGCTCCGGCAACCGCGCCAAACGGCCCACCCAGGGCCTGTCCGGCCGTAGACATCATGGCCGCCGACATAGGCTCATCTCCCGCTAAATCCTCAGCATCCAGCAGTGCCCACCGGCACCCGCCAGGCGCAATCCCAAATCTCGCCCGGCACCAGGGGCCGCTCGACAACATGCCCCACCGTCACCAGCGCCTCGACAAGCCCGGCATCGGTCCGCACCCCGAAATGAACCTGCCGCATGGCCGGAAAGCGCAGCAGCACATCGCCCGCCAGCGCAGGCCCCATGGCAACCGGCACCAGCCCGCTGCCCCCGACGGCGTCCAGCACCTGCCCGCGACAATGACGCCCCAGCCGATAATTGCCCGGCACCGCCAGCCGAACCCCCACCGCGCCAACCGCCAGCACCACCACGCCCAGGCAATCCAGCCCATCCACGCCACGACCCTGTGGCCGAAAACGCACCCCCACCAGCTGTCGTGCCGCATCTGCTATCCGCATCCCCGCATCATATGGTGCCATAACGCACCAGCGCATCCCGGCCCGGCACATGCGGCTCGCCGTCAAAGGCAAGCCCATTGCCAAAGCGCCCGACACAGGTCTCAAACCGCTTGTCGCACCCCTCGGTCAGGCGAATCCGCGCCTCAGCCGTCGGCCCCACTATCTCCCGGTCCAGCGCCACTTCCCTGTCATCAGCCCCGTCAATCCGCCGCTCAACCCCGGCCGATGGCCCTGTCAGCACCCGCATCGTCCCGCCCAAAAATCGCCCGAAATCCACCAAAGGCTCAATCAGACCAATCACTTCGCCACCAACCGTCCCGCCCACATCCACAAACCGCCCCGCCATATCGACCCCACAGCGCGCATCCCCCAGTTCCGCCCGGCACAGCGGCGAGCAGCGCAACGGCCCCCGGCGGCAGCCAGCCAGCTCCTCGCGCTCCAATTCCATCGTGAATGCGGCCGCCCCATCAATGGCTACAGCCGCAATCCGCCCCACCATCAGCAGCAGCACGCCTGCCGCCGGCTGCTCCCAGTCGCACAGCATGATCTCAACGCGCCCATCTTCCCAGCGCCCCAGCAGCAGATCATCGCTGCTAACGCCATCAGCCGACAACACACCCCTCAGCTCAGGCCCCCGCGCCTCCAGGCTGGTCTCGCTCTCCAGTGCCGACATCGAAACGCCGGGACGACAGCGATACGCCAGTCCGTCCAGCGTAATCGCGCGGTCGTGGCTCGTGAAGCCCAGCGCCACACCATCCGCCCGTACCAGCCGCCACAGAAAAGCCAGGCTGGTCAGCGGCCGGCCAAAGGCCTCCTTCGGCAGCAGCATCATTGCCGGATCTCCACCAGAGGCACGGAAGGCACCTCCCCGGCCCGCCACCCGCCCAGCGACACATCCAGCCGGTCCACCGCAAAGCGCATCGGCACATCAAACAGAAAGCCCGCGCCAATCACCGCGCCCTCGGCCGGTGCCACATCAAACAACAGCACCCCATCCGCCAGCACAGCCCAGCCCTCCGTCAGCTCAACCCCGCCAACAGAAACCCGCACGCTGCCAGCCACCGGCCAATGGATCGGCCGTGCCTCCCCCTCGCCCGGCGCGCCATATTGTTTCACCAGCCCAAAGCTCAGCTGCTGCCCGTCCCCCACGCCCAGCGACTGATCGAACGCCGACACCGCCCCGCCATCCATCGCACTCGAATGATCCAGCGGATCGCGAAAGCGAAACCCGTGCGCCTGCCCGCGCCGCGCCCGGAAAAAGGCCAGCAGCGCCTGAATATCCGCTTCCGACCTTATGCCGATCCCCGCATCGAAATGCAGCCGCGCATTCGCCCAATCCATGTTCCGCTGCTCATGGCCAGACGCCATCAGCGTCACCTGCGTCTGGAACGCCGGCCCGCCCGAGGCACCCAGCCCCACTTCCAGCGGAAACTGCACATCATGAAAGGCATCCATCCCGCCGTCCCCCTCATCTCCCAGAGCAAAGGCCACCATCCCGTCCCGCGCAATCTGCGGCCAGGCCCATAGGAACAGCGCCGCCACCCCGCGCCTTTTCGCCCCATCCGCCGCCGTCATGATCAGCGGCCACAGCACGCCCGCATCTTCTGCCTCCAGCACAAAGCCCGAAAGATAATGCTGCTCCGTCACCGCATAGCCGAGCCGCTCCGCCACAGCCGCGCGCCCACGCGCCATGCCGCCCTCGTCGCCCGCGATCACAAAGTCATAATCCTCCAGCTGAAGGACATCGAAGGCCGGCACCGCCCACCCCAGCGGCATATTGGCCCGCAGCAGGTCCGGCCGATCCGCCCGCACCACCTGAGGCGCGTAAAACAGCAGCAGGCTCTCCACCGCTGCCAAACGCCCGGCCCGCACGGCGGCAACAACCGCCAGTGTCGCGTCCGCCAGCCGCGCCCCCAGCCAGTCCAGCCAGAGCCGCTCCGCCGTTGACCGCTCGCCCAGCACATCGCGCATCACCGGCGGCGAATCGCCCGTCTCCGCCACCCAGCGCGCCACCGTCGCCGCATCATAAAAGCATGGCCTCCCGGTCGGCCCCACCCACCACCAGGGCTCCCCCACCTGAAATTTCAGCGCCATGCCCAGCGTATCGGCCACATCGGTCAGCGCCACGGCCACCCCGCACAGCCATTCCACCGCCGCCGCATTGCAAGGAGAGAGCAGCGTGCTCGGCGGGCTCCAACCCGTCAGCGCCCGCTCACCGTCCGCATCCCGCTGCGCCCAGCCGTCCGGCGCATTGGCATCAAACAGTTCAAAAGACAGCGACAGGATAACCGCAAAGCCCGCCGCATCAGCCGCCCGCAAAAATGCCCGGTGCCAGGCCAGCGCCGGCCCGCACACCCCGCCCGACACCTCAAAGCGCCCGCCCCCCACATGCGCCAGCGCCGGCGCATGGCTCATGCCGACATAATGATTGGCGAGCGCCCGATAGCCCAGCGCCAGCCACTGATCGACCAGCCGCTCCGGCGCCAGATGGTAGCTGTCGTCATAGCCGGATGACATCCGCACATCATGTTCCGGCAGAAATGCATCCCCGATGGCGATCGTCGATCGCATCCCTGTCGCCCGAAGGTTCCGCAGTTCCACTCCGGCCTGCACCCGCTCCGGCAACGCGTCTGCCACCGTTCCAAAGGCCGCGGGCACCAGGCTGATGAACATACGGTCAATGTCGCCCGCAAAAACCGCTTCGCCGCCCACTGCAAAGCCCGCCCGCAAAGCGTCAAAATCCAGCGTTACCCGCCCCGCCTGCACATAGTTCCACAGCCGCACATACCAGACGCCGGCCAGCCCCGCCGCATCCCGCCCCTCGATGGTCAGCACCGGTCCATAAAGCGCATCCAGCGGCATCAGCCCCGCATCCGCCACCCAGTCGAACGCCAGCGTCACCCCGCGATAATCCCGGTCCGTCGCATAGCCGAGCAAGGGGTGAGACCAGCCATCCTCGCTCGCCCACACCAGCCCCGCCATGTCTGATCCGGTTAAAAACTCCACATCCACCCGCAGCATGCCCGCTGCCGGATTGCTCAGCGCCGCCATCATCGGCCGCGAAAAATCCACCGTCCACAACCGCGGCTGAAACCGCTTCACCCACCCCTTGCGCAACTGGTCCGCCGGTGTCGCCCGATAATGATGCAAGGCCGCCATCACTGCACCCCCCGGCTGCGATCCAGCGCCCGCGCCACCGCCCGCGCCACCTGTTGCCCGGATCGCGCCAGATGCTCCGCACTGTTCCCCGCCGGCACAGACACATTCACCGTCACGCTCACCGGCCCCTGCCCGCCGCCCAAAGTCTCCACCCGCCCGGCAGCGGTCGGCACAAACAGTTCCGGGCCGCGTTCCCCCACCAGAAAGGCCTGCCCAGGCGATACCGGCCCGCCGGTCGCCCGCCCCGGCAGCCCCAGCAGGGAGCCAACCGCATTCGTCAACAAACCGCCCAAACCACCGCCACCGGCCGCCCCGCCCGCATCCATCCGCAGCGCCGCTGCCGCAATGTCGCCCAGCGCCTTGCCGGCCATTCTCGCCAGATCCTCAAACTCCAGTTTCCCCGAACGCGCCGCCCGGCTCAATGCGCCGGTAATGCCGCGCCCCGCCACATCCGCACCAGACACCAGCTGTTTGGCCAGTTCATCGCGCAGCGCACCCACATCCCGCCGAAAGGCGTCCGCATCGGCCTGCACCCGCACCAGCACGGGATCAATTTCATCATCCATCCGGCATTTCCTCCAACAGCCGGGCGAGCCCCGCCCTGCCAACCGGTGCCACCGCCCCGGCCGCCGGTCCGCCCATCCGCCCTTCCAGCGCCAGCACCATCTCCGCCGGCGTCGCGGCCCAAAAGGCAGCGGGTGACCAGCCCATTGGCCCGGTCGCCAGCCGCGCCGCCATTTCGGCCAGCGCGCGAAAATCGCGTATCATGCCCCGCCGGCGAAAATCGCCGTCAACAGCGCCCGATAGGGTGCCACCAATGCGCCGACGCCAGCCGCCACCAGCATGGCGCGAAAACCATCCCGCTCTCCCCGCTCACCCTCCAGACAATGCCAGAACAGCGCTTCCACCTCCGCCAGCCGAACATCGCCACCGCCCACCCGGTCCAGCATTGCCACCAGGCTGCCCAGCTCGGCTTCCGCCGCCAGCAACCGCTCAAAGCCGGGCCGCAGCACCCGGTCCCGCCCGTCCAGCACCAGCGCCACCTCGCCCCGCACCGCATTTGCCGGCCGGCCGCTCACAGCGCCTCCACCGCGCCGGAGCTTTCCATCGCCAGGGTATAGGTGCGCTCGCCGTTGAAATCGCCGGAATAGTCCAGCCGCGTCACCTGGAACGCGCCGCGCAGCCGCTCACCACCCTCAAAGCTCAACTCACACCGCGCCAGCCCGCCCGCCAGTGCAAAGCCCTTCACCTGGGTCTCCGCCGCTGATCCGGTAAACACGCCCGCCCCCGAAACAGACATCTGCCGCACCCCGCCGGAAGGCAGCAGATCGCGCCATCCGCCAGACCCTTTGTGCGTCACCACCACCGGGTCTGCCGAAATGCTCACCTGCGTGGTCCTCAGCCCCGCCACCGTGCGAAACGTCTCCGGCTCCTGCCCATCGCTCAGCTTCAGCAGAAACGCCGCACCGCTCTCGATTGCCATATCAAGCCTCCATTTCCGTTACCGCACGGAACTCCAATGTCCCATGCGCCCACCCCTTGGGATTGGCCTTCACCGTCGAGCGCACCAGCCGCACAGAGGAGAGCCGCAGCGTCCCCAGCATCGGCGGCAGCCCCAGCACCACCCGTTCCGCCTCCGCCAGCAGCGCCTTCACACCCGCCACCCCGCCGCGCCCGTCCCACAGGCTCAACGCAAAGCGATGCTCGCGCGCACCGCCGCCGGCCCAGCCGCGCTCCACCACCACATCCGCGCCGATCGTGGCATAAGGCGGCCGCGCATCCGCCGGCGGCCCGTCAAACAATGGCACCCCCAGCCCGGCCAGCACGCTATCCGCACCCCAGGCCGCCACAATGCCCCGCTGCAACGTCAGGCTCGCCATCATCGCCCCAACTCCTCAGCCAGCAGCGTCATCCGGTCGGGCTGCGCCGGGTCCGTCTCCAGCCCCACCAGCCGCATCGCCGCGCCGCGCCAGCGCAGCCGCATATCCAATGTCACCTCCAGCCCGGCCCGCAGCGTCACCCGCCAGGTCCGCGCCGTCTGCCGGCTGTCCGCCAGCACCGCCGAAAGCTGCGTCCGCTCCACCGGCTCCACCCGTGCCCAGCGCACCGCCACCGATTCCCACAGGCTGGAAAGCCCCCCAGCCCCGTCCGACACCCCGGTCGAACGCTCAATCACCACCCGCTCCCGCAGCAATCCGCTGAATTCCATCCTGCCCTCCTGTCCGGCGCTCACAGCACCCGCCGCGCGCGCCAGGGCGCGATCAGCTGGCCCACTGCCGGCGGCAGCCCGGCATCGTCGGCGGCATCGCGATGCGCATGGAAATGCGCCGCCGCCCGCATCACCGCCAGCCGCACCGGCTCCGGCAGCCCGTTCCAGTCCGGCGACATCCCGGCGCGATAGCGCAGCGTCAGCTCCACGCCGTCCGCCACCCCGTCCACCAGCAGCCCGGTCCCACAGGGCCGTGCCGCCACCGCCTCGCCGGCCGCCGTCACCACCTCGGTCAGCACGTACAGCGGCGCCACCCCCATGCGCACGCCGCCGTCCCGCACCAGCCGCCGCTCCTCCACATCGCGCACCACCAGCACCCAGCCGAGCGAAGCCTCAACCGCCGCGGTCGCCGCCCGCAGCAGCCAGGTCAGCAAGCCATCCTCCTCCGGCCCGTCCAGCCGCAGATAGGCTTTCAGCTCATCCAGCAGCACCGCCGCTTCCGATTGCCCCACCATCAGCGTTCCTCCACACGCACAACCAGCGTGCGCTCGTCCCGCGTCCCGTCCGAAAGTTCCACATGGTTCCCCACACAATAAACCGTGCCGGCGACTCCACCACCCAGCCGCGCAATCGCCCGGCCGCCCTCAACCGCCGCTTCCAGCACGGCCAGCCCGCCCTCAGGCGACACCCGCCATATGCTCGCCACTACCGTGCGCTCCGCACCGGTCACGCCGGTCCAGTCCACCGCATAGTCCAGCACCGCATCCTTATCCTTCAGGAACATGCGCCATCTCCTCCGGCCGTCCGATAACCACCCTCAAACCGGTGCCCCGATCTCCACAGACCAGGCCGCGAAATTCACCCGTCCGCCCGCTATCACCAACTGCAACGGACAGGTGGTCACATAGAGCAGCCGCTCCTCAGCATCGTTCACCAGCGCCACATGATCGATGAAGCCCTCCTGCATCACCGGCACATCCTCTTTCGGACCGATAACCACCTGCCGCCCGCCACCCGCATTCATCAGCGAGAAATCCACGCCGGCCAGCGATGCCTCCGCCAGCCGCCCGGTTGCTGCCAGCGCATAGCTCTCGGGCCGGCCGTTCAGCGCCAGCATCCGCCCCGCACCCGCAATCTCGCTCAGCGCCCGGTCCAGAATCTCGGCCGCAACCCATTTTCCCATAGTCTGTCTCCCGCCTATGCCCCGCCATCCGCCTTCAACAGTCGCTCTTCGCCCGCCACCACCAGCGTCCGCGCCAACGGCACATCACCAGCGGGCCGCCAGCCCTCCGGCGGCGGCTCCGGCTCAGGCGGCAGCACCTCGACTGCCACCTCCGTGCCGCTCATCCCCAGCCAGCCGCTGTCCGGTGTCAGCGCCACCACCTGCACCGGCTCGCCTTCCACCGCGCCCACCGCCGCCAGCAGCCCGCGCGCATATCCGTCAATGTCCCGATCAACCGAGCCCGCCCCGGCCCGCCCGGCCGTCAACAGCGCCGAACCAGCCCCCGGCCGGTAATCCCCGCCACCGGCACCCACGCCATCAATCCCCGGCGGCACTGCATTCGGCCCCCAATTGCTGTTATCCAGCAGGAACCCGGCCACGCTCACCGTCCCCGGTCCCGGAGCCGGCACCGGCCGATAGTGCCGCAATCCATTGAATTCGAACTGAAACTGGTCGCCAATGCCCGATCGTTCCCCGATCACATTGCCTTCCCAGCCCACACCATAATGGATTTCCCAGGTCCCCGTCCGCGTCGAGCTCTGCGTCGAAAACGTGTCCGCCTTGCTCGAAATCCGCTCCCAATAATTGTTCCGGCACGTCACCCCGGTCTGCACCAGATCCGCATAATAATCCGGCGGGTCATTGTGAAATGACGCCCGGTGCGACACAAAGCTGTTGCCCTCCCACAGGGTGTCCCGCTGCTCCTGCCAGGCATTTTCGCCAATCTGGATCAGCTTCTCGCCGGTCATCTGATTGGCGCGCACGCACAGATTGTTCACCACCGCAAAGCGCTGATACACATGCCTGTCCGTCGGCCCGGTACCACCTGACGAACTCGTCGCCGTCAGCGACGGCGCGGGTATGTAAAAGCGCCCGTTGTTCCGCAGGCTGCGGCACCCCCACAGCATCTGATCCGCCACAAAAACCGCATTGCTGCCGGTCGAAGCCCAGCCGCCAAAACTTTCTATTTTGGTCGCATAGTTGATGCTGGCATCATAAACCTGCTCGGTCGTCACAAACACCAGAGCCTGCGAATAACGCGCCGTCCGGCAATGCCGTACCAGCCCGGCCCGCAGGTTGGCGCCCATCATCCCCACGCCATAGCCCTGCCAGTCCGTCTCCGTCGCCACATATTGCACCGTCCCGGCGGGCGACGAGGAGTTGGTGAAAATAACCTGCGTCCCCGCCTCCTGGCCCGCCTTCGCCCGCACCTTCACCCGGTCCGTCCAGGCCATCCGGGCGCCCGCAGGCGCCGCCATCAGCGCCGCCCCGCCCAGCCGCAGCGTCAGATCGCGGATCAGATATCGCGCATTGTTCAGATTGGCCGGCGTCGTCGCATTAGTCGCCCACTGGCATTCGTCCACCGGGTTCGCCGCCGCCGGGTCGCCCCGGATCAGCAGATAACCTTCCTTCGCCCCAAAGCCGCTGCCGGGCGCCGTAGTGCCCGTCTGCACCGTCATTCCGGCCGGAATAATCCCTTCCCAGAAATCACAGCTCCGCGCCCCGCCCGCCAGCCCATTCCCCGCCGGCAGCGTCACATTCGCCGCATGCATCGCCCGCATCAGCATCGAAACATCCCGCGGCCGTGTCACCGCCGCCGCCGCCCGCGCCACTTCCACCGAAGCATGCAAAACCACGCCGGTATAATCCGCCGCCCCGCCTACCGCATCGAAAAAGGCAAAGCGCCGCGCATAACGCGCGCCGGGCACCCCCTCATAGCACAGGTGCAGCACCGCATCCGCGCTGGCGGAAAAGCTCGCCACCGCATCCGCCACATGCCCGCCCGCCCCCGTCGCCGCAGAACCGATCGCCCGCATCTCGCCCACCCAGGGATAGACATGCGCCCAAACCGATATAACCCCGTCAGACAATCCGCTCAGGTCCGCATCAAAGCCCCAGCAGCGCAACCCATCCCCATGCCGCGTGGAATCCGAAGCCCCCGTCACCCAGCCGCTGTTCACCCGCACCCCGTCAGAGGCAAACCAGCGCACCCCCGCCACCGCCTGGTGCGCCGCGTCGCCAGCGTGCCTGGAATAGTGCGACGCCACCAGCAGATCGACCCGAAAGCTCGCCACCCCCGAAACCAGTTGATAGGGCGGTGTCGCCCAGCGGCAGATCGGCACCACCGGCACCCGCTCGCTCGCATTGGTCGCCACCAGCACCGCCGCCGGCTCGCCCGACCGCCAGCCCGCCGCAAAGCGCGCCTCAACCACTTCACCCGCAAACAGCCGATCCGAAAGCGCAATGCGCACCCGCCGCAGGCCGCCGCCCAGATCCACCTCATCAATAACCGGATCGGTCTGCGTGCTGTCCGGCCAGGGCCGGCGCAGCGGCTTCGTGCCCACCAGCGTCCGCGTCAGATCGGTCCGCGTCACTGCCAGTCCGCCCTCGCGCACCGCCCCCCGAACGCCACTCACCGCCAGCACCAGCTTCGGTGCCACATCATCCGCCCCCAGTGGAAAATCCGGGTGCGGCGTGTCCGATCCGCCGCCAAAATGCACAGCCGATAGCGGCCAGTCGCCGGTAACGGCCAGCACCCAGCCATTTGTCTCCACCGCCGCCTGCAAAACCGCCATCGCCCGCTCCCACAAAAAATCCCCGGAGCCTGTCCAGCCCCGGGGATCACCCTCGCTCCGTCTGTTGCCGGCTCAGCTGGCCGAAAAGCGCATCAGCTTGATCGCCTCGCTGTTGGCAACCGCCCCGCCAACCCGCCGCGTCGCATAAAAATGCACAAAAGGCTTGTTGGAATAGGGGTCACGCAACACCGCCGTCTCACCCCGCTCGGCAATCACATAGCCGGCCCGGAAATTACCAAATCCGATGCTCAGCGAGTTGCCCGCCATATCCGGCATGGCATCCACCTCCACCACCGGATAGCCCAGCAGGGTCGCCGGCGCATCCGCCGTCAGCGCCGGCTGCCAGATGAAATTCCCGGTCGAATCCTTGAATTTCCGGATAACACCCAGCGTGTTGGAGTTCATCACAAAGGCCGCACCCTGCCGGTAAGGCGTCCGCAGCGCATGCACCAGATCCACCAGCCGGTCCGCCGGATTGGAAGCCACAAAGGCACCAGCCGCGCCAGAAGCGACATATTGCAGCGTCCCCCAGGGGCGCGCCGCATCCGCAGTCGCCGCAACCGCATTGGTCAGAAAACCCTTCGGCTGCCCCACGCCCGATCCGCCCACAAAGGCCACGCCTTCCGCACGCGCAAACTCACCGGCAATTTCCTGCGCCAGCCAGGCTTCCACATCAAACATGGCATCGTCCAGCATCGCCTGCGTGGCCGCCGGATTGGCATAGATTTCGCCCATCGGCGGCGCCACTTCGGCAAAGGTCGGCGTCGCCGTCTCCGTCCGCGCCGCCGTCTCGCTCACCCAGCCCGAGGCAAAGCCGCCCACCGCCACCAGCTTGCGATAGCTGGCCGTGCCAACTTTCACCACATTGGCAATCGCCCGAATGGGGGACTGCGACGCCAGCACCGTCTCGATCTGCTGATCCATATCCAGCGGCACCGCCAACCCGCCCTCGCCGGCCACGCCCATGGAAAAGCGCTTCATCTCAAAGCCGCTTTCCATCCCCTTGCGCAGATACTGGTCGGCAAAGCCGCTGCCACCGGTGCCGCCACCCGCCATCAGCATCGGCGCACGCTCACCGGCCATCCGCTTGCCCAGCCCGGCAAACTCCGATTTCATCTCCGCCCGCAGCACCGCCAGCAGCGCATCAGCCCCCACCAACGGCGCGCCCGTCTCCGTCACAACCGGCACATCACCGTCCGCCTTGATCTCATATTGCATCGCCATCTCCCGCTCTCGCATCCGCCCCGACAGCCGGGGCCGGTCCCCTGGGGTCACACGTCGGGTGTCACACCACGCACGCGCGCCTGCTGATGCATCGGCAGCGTCACCACCGAGCATTCGATCAGATCCACCTTCAATATCTCCCGCCCGCCGCCAGGCCGTGGCCGGCTCTCGCGCACGCGATAGCCAAAGCTCAGCCCGTCCACCGCGCCAGACCGGATCAGCGCCAGCGCATCCAGCCCGTCGCGACACCCCGGCGTCACCCCGGCCTCCATCCGCAAACCCGTCGCGTCCTCGGTCAGTCGCAGCACCCGCCCGATCGGCCGCGCAACATCATGCTGCCACAGCAGCGGCACATCCGCCCGCGCGCCCAGAAAAGCCCGGCGCCGCACCACGTCGCCCGAACGATCCGGCGTATCGAAACAGCTCACATAGCCATCGATCCGCACCGCCCCGCCGCTCACGCCACACCCCCACGGTCAGACCAGCCCAGCAATGCGCGTTTTTCATCCGCACTCAGGAAATCCGCCGCCGCCACATGCCGCCACAAACGCTCCCGGTCGCCCCACAGCGCGGGAATCGCGTCCATATCCACCGCCAGCTCCAGCTCCGGCCACCATTGCCGCAGATGCTGCGAAGCCGCCGCCAGCACCCGCGCCACCAGCGGCAGCACGGTCAGCCGCCACAGGCTCACATTCGCCTCGGCATAATTGGCATGAGTCGAATCGCCGGGCAGGCCCAGCAGCATCGGCGGCACCCCGAATGCCAGCGCCACCTCGCGCGCTGCCGCCTCCCGCAGGCGGGCAAAATCCATCTCCGCCGGCGTCAGCGCCAGCGGCTGCCAGCGCAACCCGCCTTCCAGCAGCATCGGCCGCCCGGCATTGGCCGCCCCCTGGAAACCCGCCTCGATCTCGTCGCGCAGCCGGTCAAACTGCTCGGCCGATAGCGTGGCCCCATTCTCCTCCATCACCAGCGCCCCCGAGGGCCGCGCCGCATTGGCCAGCAACGACCGATTCCACCGCGCCGCCTGGTTCAGCAGTTGCGCCGGTTCAGACGCCGCCGCCACACAGCCCAAACCCATATGGTCATCCAGTGGATTTGCCGTCCGCACATGCAGCAGCGCCATGCCCTCGCCATCGCCACCCGCCCGATAGCGGACAGTTTTCGTCCCCAGCCGATACAGCCAGGCCGCCGGCCAGCCGCGGGCATCCACCTCCAGCGCCATGCGCTCCGGCCGCAACGCCCACAGCGCAGCCGGCATGTCCCGGTGATCCAGCCCGGTTTCCAGAAAAGCATTGCCATGCAGCAGCAGATGCGTGGCCACCGTCTCCATCAGAAAGGGCGTCAGCAGCGCCGCCGCCGGATGCGCCGCCCCATCCACTATCAGCGGCGTGGCCGACGCCGCATCCGCCACCATCCGCACCGCCCGCTGCCCCACGGGATTGCGCATATAGGCCTC
Organism: Sphingomonadales bacterium UBA6171; assembly: GCA_002422985.1. Classification (GTDB taxonomy): domain Bacteria; phylum Pseudomonadota; class Alphaproteobacteria; order Sphingomonadales; family Sphingomonadaceae; genus Sandaracinobacteroides. The sequence continues at coordinate 7,390 of DITZ01000037.1, read as the reverse complement.
CCGCACCTGCGCTTCATAACCAGCCGGCGGCTCGCCGCCGCTGCTCGCCACCGCAAAGCCCGGAAAGCGCCATGCAACCGGTTCAGACTTTTTCTCCGCAAAAGGCCACCGCATCCGCCATCCCTTCCGAACATGATTCCAGACCGCACGCCGCCACCCGCGACACGCCGGTCCTTCCGCTTTCCGCAAAAAAATTGCCTAAATCAGCGCCCGCAACCGCGGCGGCGCCGACAACTGGCCCAGCATCAACTCCGTCAGCGCCCAAACCAGCGCATCCGCCCGATCCGGCGAATCCCCCGGCCCAACATAGCCACCACCCGCAATCAGCCCGCACATCTCGTCCGCCAGCGCCGGAAAAGCGGTCGCATGCCGCACCCGCCCGGCAGAGTAGAGCGCCGCCACCGGCTCGGCCCGCGCACTTTTGCCCCGGCTCGCCCGCACCGTTTTCAGCGGCAGATTGATGCTGGCTGCCCGCAGCACATTTTCCACCATGTCCCCGCCATTATTCACTTCCGCCACCACCAGGTCCGCCTCAAAGCGTTTGACCGCCGCCGCCACCGCCTGCGCCCATTGCGCCGGCTTCACCGATTGCAGGCTGGCGTCCGCCAGCACATGCCCCACGCCGCCGCCGTCCAGCCCGGCCACCACGATGCCGCAGCCCCCCGGCCCCGCCGGCGGGTCAACCCCCACCACCACCCGCACCAGCCCATCGGGCGTCGGCGCGATGCAGCGATCAATCGCATCATGGCTCCACAGCGCGCCGGCATGCGCCTCCACCAGCTCCCCCATCACTTCCTGCCGGCCAAGCGCAGAGCCGCCATAGCTGCGCTCCAGATCGTCCAGAAACCGCTTCGGCAGGTTCGCCGCATTGTCAAAACTGCTCCCCCGCGTCACCGAAACCGCCGGATCCGCCAGCAACGCACGCACCAGCGGCACCGGCCGCGGCGTCGTCGTCACTGTCACCCGCGGCCGCTCACCCAGCCGCAGCCCCATGCGCAGATTGTCCCACACGGCTTCCGCCTTCGGCCAGGCCGCCACCTCGTCGCACCAGCCAAAATGAAACTGCGGCCCGCGCAGCGAATTCGGCTCCACGGCGGAAAACAGTGTCGCAACCGACCCATTCTCCCACCGCACCTCCCGCCGCGTCGCCCGATACACACAGGCATTGTCCGCCCGCGCCACCGCCAGCAGCCCGCTTTCGCCCTCCACCATCACCGATTGCCCGTCATGCGCCGTCGCCGCCACCAGCGCGATCCGGCACCCCGGATGGTCCAGCGCCATCTGCGTCACCCATTCCGCACCCGCCCGCGTCTTGCCAAATCCGCGCCCGGCCAGAATTAACCAGACAGACCAGCGCTCATCCCGCCCGTTCCGCCGCAGATCCGGGGCCATCTGATTGGGCCGCGCCTGGAACTCCCAGCTCTCCAGCGCGGCCAGCAACCAGTCCGTATCAGGAAAAGCGTGCAGCTCGTCCCAGGTCTGCTGATCCGAAAAGGCCAGAACTTCGATCAGCGAAAGCGCCTCCAGCGGCAACCCGCCCATCATCATCCCCCGGCCCTCGAACGCAGCCACAACCCGCGACGCCCCGCGCAAATCCGGCATCGCCACCCCCCTCGCTGCAACCGCACCGCCTTCGGGCGCATTTCTTCATCCTGCCCGAATCACTACAGCACAGTGTCACGATTGTCAATGTATTTATCACCATATTGGTTATTATAATGCCGTGCGAGCCGATCCAGCGCCAGCCCCAGCACCAGCTTCGCCGCCCGCGCCGGCCAGCCCAGCCCGCGCTCAGCCTCCGCAATCCCTTCCCCTTCGCAGGCCACCCGCCACAGCACATCGCTCAGCCCCGGCCCCACCGCGTCCATCGCCGCATCAAAGCGCCGCCGCGCGTCCAGGGCCCCGATGCTCCGCGCCTCCGCGCCCCCTTCCAGCCGCCGCTGCCCACCCGGCGCAGCATCCCAACGCATCGTCACCCGCACGCCCAGCCCGGCCCGCGCATGATCCGTCCGCAGCCGTTCACCCGCCGCCACCTGACCGGCCGACAACATCCCCCGCCGCGCCAGCCACCCCAGCGGCCCCTCCGTCACATCCACGCTCACCGTCTGCCGGTCCACCGCATCCGAAGGCGCCAACATCCGCCGCCCAATCGTCCGATTCGGATAGTCTTTTGCATCGATCATGGTTGCTTCTCCTCTCGACAGAGAGGGTATAAATGCCATAATGGTAAATCTGTAGGACAGAGCCTGTCCAACATTCCGGTCAAGCATATCAGAGCATTTCAGATGGTCAGATTAACCCATTCGAAAGGACAGTCCCGATGATGAGCCGCCTGCGCGAAATCCGCAAAGCCCGTGGCCTTACGCTGGCGGAGGTTGCCGCCCGCTGCAATCCGCCCACCACCGCCGTCTCCATCGGCCGCCTCGAAACCGGCACCCGCCAGCTCTCCGTCGCCTGGCTCGACCGCATCGCCGCCGCGCTGGAGGTCGATCCCAAAGCCCTCATCGCGCAAGACAGCGACCCCGCCGTCCCCGTCGCCGCCGCGCTCGAATATGACGGGCCAGAGCCGCTCACCGCCCCGCTGGCGCTGCACCCGCCCGTCCCGGTCCCCGGCGCCGTCGGCCTCATCGTCCGCGCCTCGATCGGCGACTATCGCGCCGGCGATCAGCTCTGGCTCGAACAGCTCCCACCCGAACGCTTCGCCCAGGCCGTCAACACCGACATCCTCGTCCCCCGCCCCGTCGGCCGCTTCGCCTTCGGCCGCCTCGTCGCCACCGATGGCCCAAAGCTGCAACTCCTGGCCCACAAGGCCGGCGGCCGACAGACCGTCATAGCCGACGCCCCCTGGATCGCCCGCGTCCACACCCTCATCCGCCCGCTACTGCCCTGAAAACCCCAGGGGGGGGCTCAATAAATCCCCCCCTGCTGGCGAAGAAACTCGCTATCCGTCCGCACCTTGCCCTGCGCCTTCGGCACCGTCACCAGATCGTCCGTCGCCGTCCGCCAGGTCCGCCTAGGCTCCGATTCCGGCTTGAACGCCTCCCAGATCACCCCCGATCGCGGGTCCATCCCCGGCCAGCTGCCGTAAACCCGCCGGCCGGATCGCCGGTCGATCCGCACCATCCTTATCCCCTGCGGCACCACAAAAGGCTGCGCTTCCTGCGGATTATCCCTGAACGCCTGCTGATAGAATTGCCGCCAGATCGGCGCGGCAAAAGTTCCGCCCTGCAAGCCTCCCAGATTCCGCGGCTTGTCATGCCCGATATACAGCCCCGCCACAAAATTCGGCGTGCCGCCCACAAACCACACATCCTTCGGCCCGGTCGTCGTCCCCGTCTTGCCCATGATCGGCACATCCAGCGATCGCAGCACCGATGCCGTCCCGCGCTGCACCACGCCTTCCAGCATATGCACCACCTGGAACGCCGTTCGCGCATCCATCACCTGCCGGCGATTGTCTGCCGGACGCGGCATCCGCTGCCCCTGCCAGCCGGGCGCATTGCATTGCTGGCACACCCGCCCATCCGCCGCAAAAATGGTCTTGCCATGACGATCCTGCACCAAATCAAACAAAACCGGTTCAACCGATCTCCCACCATTCACCAATATGGAATAGGCATTCACCAGCTTCATCGGCGTCGTCTCGCCCGCTCCCAGTGCAATCGCCAGCACCGGCTGATAGTCGCCAATGCCCAGATCCTTGGCCAGCTTCACCACATTATCCATGCCGCTGTTATAGGCGATGCGAATCGTCATCAGGTTGCGCGATTGCTCCAGCCCCCAGCGCATGGTCTGCGATCCCGCATAGCCACCGCTGAAGTTCCGAAAACATTTCTGCCCCAGCGTCCGGGATTGATACACGCAATAGGGTGCATCACTCACAATCGTCGCCGGTGTCATCCCATTGTCCAGCCCGGCGGCATATACAAAGGGCTTGAAGCTCGATCCCGGCTGCCGCTGCGCCTGTGTCGCCCGGTTGAAGCTCGATCCGCGCACATCGAACCCGCCCACCATCGCCAGCACCCGGCCCGTCTGCGGCTCCTGCACCACCATCGCGCCGGAAATCGCCGGAATCTGCCGCAGCCCGTAACGCCCGGCGCCCACCTGCGCCACCGGCACCACATCGCCCGGCTTCAGCGCCTGCCAGGCCGGCACGCCATCCTTCGCCCGCACGGCGTCGCCATTGCCCATGATGCCGGTCGCGCCATCCTCCAGCCCGATTCGCCAGCCACCGCCCATGCGCTCCAGCATCACCGCCGCGCGCCAGGACGGATAGCCCGTCCCCAGATTCACGTCGCGCAGCCGCTGCTCCCAGCCGTCACCGGTCTCGATGGAAGCCGCCGGCCCGCGCCAGTCCCGCCCGCGATCATAACGCAGCAGCCCGTCGCGCAACGCCTGTTCCGCCGCCGCCTGGATCACCGGATCAATCGTCGACCGCACCCACAGCCCGCCCGAATAGACGCTGTTCGGCCCGGCATTCGCCTCCTCGCCGAATTTATCGATCAGCTGCCGCCGCACTTCCTCCACGAAATAGCCGCCCAGCGCCGCCTGCCGGTTCGCCACCCCCCCGCGCGTCGTCACCAGCGGCTGCGCCTGCAACGCCCGCGCCTCGGCCTCGGTGATGAAATCGCTCCCGGCCATCTCGCCCAGCACATAGTTGCGCCGCTCCAGCGCGCGGGCATAATGGCTTGTCGGGTTATAATTGGATGGTGCCTTGGGCAGCCCCGCCAGGAACGCCGCCTCCTTCACCTCCAGGTCCGCCGCCGTCTTGCCGAAATAGGCCTGAGACGCCGCCTCCAGCCCATAGGCATTCCGGCCCAGAAAAATCTCGTTCAGATACAATTCCAGTATCTGCTCCTTGGTAAACTGCGCCTCGATCCGCCGCGCCAGAATCGCTTCCTGCACCTTGCGCGCAATGGTCACCTCATTGGTCAGCAACAGATTCTTCGCCACCTGCTGGGTGATGGTAGAGGCCCCGATCGGCCGCCGGTTGCCGAACATATTCTGCACATTCACCCACACGGCATTCAAAATGCCGGCGAAATCCAGCCCGCCATGCTCGAAAAACGTCTTGTCCTCCGCCGCGATGAAGGCGTGCACCACCACCGGCGGAATCTCGGCATAGGGCAGATACACCCGCCGCTCGCGCGCAAAAGTATGAAAAGGCGTCCCGTCCGCCGCCCGCACATTGGTCGGCAGCGGAGACTGGTAATTCGCCAGCCCCGATGCATCCGGCAGCCCGCGCATCACCAGCACGGTCAGCACGATCAACCCCAGCAGCAGCAGCGCACTGATTCCGCCCGCGCTCCACAGCAGCCAGCGCGGAAACCGCCCCAGAAAGGCCCGCACCTGCTCCACCCGGCCAGGCTGCATCACCTGCCCCGGCGCACCATCCACCGCTTGCTTCGCTGAATCCATCCTCGCCCCATAGCCGCAACAACCGCCCCATGGGTAGCCCGAACTGCACCGCCTAAAGCCCGCCTTTGCCGCCCCCAAGCATTCGCCATTTTCCCTCGCGCGCCGCCGGTGCCATCGGGGCCGGATGGACCATAGCCCCGAATCCTCCGGCCATATCTATCTTGTCGGCGCCGGCCCCGGCGATCCGGAACTGCTGACGCTGCGCGCCGCGCGCCTGCTCGCGGCGGCCACCATCGTCGTGCACGATGGCCTCGTCAGCCCGGAAATCCTCGCGCTCGTGCCCGCCACCGCCAGGCTGATTACGGTGGAAAAGCGCCGCGATCGCCATTCCGTCCCCCAGCCGGAAATCAACGCGCTGCTCGTCCGCCACGCCCGTGAAGGCCATCAGGTCATCCGGCTGAAAGGCGGCGATCCCTTCGTCTTCGGTCGCGGCGGAGAGGAGCTGGAAGCCGCCCGCACCGCCGGCATCCCCTGCACCGTCGTCCCCGGCATCTCGGCCGGCGTCGGCTGTGCCGCCGAAGCCAATCTCCCGCTCACCCACCGCGCCCTCTCGTCCGCCGTCACCTTCGTCGCCGGCACCTGTCAGGGCCTGAAAGAGCAGGACTGGCGCGGCCTCGCCGGCACCGGCCGCACGCTCGTCGTCTATATGGGGGTCACCACGGCGCGCGCCATCGCCGACAAGCTGATGGCCGATGGCGTCTCGCCCGACATGCCGGTCGCCATCCTAGAACGCGGCACCTGCCCCGGCCACCGCGCCATCCGCACGCTCCTCGCCGGCCTCGGCGACGTGATGGAGCGCGAGCGGATCGCGTCGCCCGCCATCCTCATCGTCGGCCGCGTCGCCGGTCTGGCCGACGCCGAAGACATTATCGCGACCGACGCCTGGTCGCGCGCCCTTCAAATCCCAGGATTGCAGGAAAGCCCGTCATGGTAAAACTGCTCACCGGCAATGAACTGCTGCGCGGCGACGTCATCTGGTGGACAGGCAGCGGCTGGAGCCACGCCATCGCCGACGCCGTCCCGCTGGAAAAAGCCGAAGGCGAAGCCATCCTCGCCGAACAGGCCATCGGCGAACGCATCTCCGACCTTGCCCTCATCGACGCCGAGCCAAACCCCGAAGGCGGCTTCCGGCCCACCCATATGCGCGAGCGCATCCGCAGCTACGGCCCGACCGTGCGCGCGGACCTCGCGCTTGAACAGCAGGATTGGCGCTGATGTACCGCTACGACCAGATTGATCAGGCCATCGTCGATGCCCGCGTGGCCGAATTCCGCGATCAGGTCGCGCGCCGCGTCGCCGGCACGCTCGATGAAGATCATTTCAAGCCGCTGCGCCTGAAAAACGGCCTCTATCTCCAGCTGCACGCCTATATGCTGCGCGTGGCGGTGCCCTATGGCACGCTGTCCGGCCGGCAGATGCGGATGCTGGGCCATATCGCCCGCCGCTATGATCGCGGCTACGGCCATTTCACCACGCGGCAGAATATCCAGTATAACTGGATTCGCCTCAAAGACGCGCCGGACATTCTGGCCGATCTCGCGTCGGTGGAAATGCACGCCATCCAGACGTCGGGCAACTGCATCCGCAACATCTCCTCCGATCAGTTCGCCGGGGCCGCCGCCGACGAAATCGCCGACCCCCGCCCATGGGCCGAGCTGCTGCGCCAATGGTCCAGTTTCCACCCGGAATTCAGCTATCTGCCGCGCAAGTTCAAAATCGCCATCATCGCAGCAGACGCCGACCGCGCCGCCATCCGGCTGCACGACATCGGCCTGCAAATGCACCATAATGCCGCCGGAGAGCCGGGCTTCCGCTTCTATGTCGGCGGCGGCATGGGCCGCACGCCGATGATCGCGCCGTGCATCAACGCCTTCGTGCCGATCGACCGGATGATCACATATTCCGAGGCATGCCTGCGCGTCTACAACCGTTACGGCCGGCGCGACAACCTGTACAAGGCACGCATCAAGAT
>DITZ01000078.1 GCA_002422985.1 Sphingomonadales bacterium UBA6171 | reverse complement strand
CCGTCCACCTCCAGCCGGATGTCGTGCCCGCCTTTTTCGATATGGTCGCGGATGCTGCTGATCTTGGGCAAGGCGGATTCGATAAAGCTCTGCCCGCCGAATCCGGGGTTCACGCTCATCACCAGCANNCGGGGTTGAGCACCAGCCCGGCTTTTTTTCCCAGCGCGCGGATGCGCATCAGGGTGCGGTGCAGATTCGGCCCGGATTCGGGGTGGACGGAGAGGATGTCGGCCCCGGCTTCTGCAAAGGCTTCCACCAGCGCATCCGCCGGCTGCACCATCAGATGCACATCGAAGGGCCTGGCACTGTGCGGGCGCAGCGCCTTCACCACCATCGGGCCGATGGTGAGGTTGGGCACGAAATGATTGTCCATCACATCGACATGAATCCAGTCTGCCCCGGCGGCGTCGATGGCGCGCACTTCTTCCCCCAGCCGGGCGAAATCGGCGGACAGGATGGAGGGCGCAATTAACACGGGATTCATCATTTCCCCGTAGCGAATCACCCCGCACTCGCCAAGGGCATCCCGCCGGGGTTTCGACCGGAATGGTGAATATTTATCGCCGCATCCGCTGTGCCGCGCGGGCGCGGATGGCCCGCTTTTCATCGTCGGTCGCGGTGGGCCAGGCGGCGATTTCCTCCAGCGTGCGGCCGCAGCCGCTGCACTGGCCGCGCTTCACCCGGCAGATGTTGCGGCAGGGCGACGGGACAGCGGATGCGACCAGTTCGGACATGGCATTTCCATGCTGTCTTGCGCCTGTCATGGGAAGGGGGCATCGGCGGAACAGGCGGCACAATTTGGTGGAGAAGGCTATGCGGTTCGAACGGCGGCAGGTGATCGGTGGCATCGGCCTGCTGATGGCGGGGCCATTGCTGGCGCAGATGCGGCAGCCGCCGAAGATGCCGGCGCATCCCTTCACGCTGGGCGTGGCGGCGGGCGATCCCGACGCCGCTGGCTTTGTCATCTGGACGCGGCTGGCGCCGCTGCCCGATCAGCCGCACGCCGGGCTGGAGCCGCTGCCCTATGACGTGCGCTGGCAGGTGGCGGAGGACGAGCAGTTTGGCCGCATTGCAGCGGAAGGCCAGGCGCTGGCGCGGCCGGAACTGGGCTGGTCTGTGCATGTGGAGCTGGCCGGGCTGAAGCCGGCTCGGCGCTATTTCTATCGCTTTTGGCAGGGGGATTATGTGTCGCCCACCGGGCGGGCACGAACGCTGCCGGGTGCGGCGGCGGATGTGCGCAGGGTGCGGCTGGCGGTGGCGGGCTGTCAGGATTATCCGTCGGGCTATTATACCGCCTGGAAGCATCTGGCGGCCGAGGATGCCGACGCGGTTTTCCATTATGGCGACTATATGTATGAATATGGGCCAAGGGCCAGCGCGTTCAACTTTGTGACCGGCAGGCAGGAGCCGGTGGTGCGCCCGCACAATTCGCCGATGTGCTTCTCGCTGGATGATTACCGGCGGCGCTATCAGCAGATCCGGCTGGATGCGGATTTGCAGGCGGCGCACCAGAGCACGGCCTTCATGTGCAGTTTTGACGATCATGAGGTGGTGAACAACTGGGTCTCTGACATCGATCCCAATGATGTGCCGGCAGACCTGTTCCGCCTGCGCCGGGCGGCGGCGATGCAGGCATGGTATGAATTCATGCCGGTGCGGGCGGACGCTTTCCCGCGCGGCGGGACATCCGGCCCCTGGCGGCAATATCGCTATGGCGGGCTGCTGGATGCGCGGATGCTGAACACGCGCAATTATCGCTCTGACCAGCCGTGCGGCGACAAATTTGGCAGCTTCTGCGACGGGGTGAATGCGCCGGACGCCGAAGTGCTGGGCCGGGCGCAGGAGGATTGGCTGGTGGGCGGGCTGACGCGGCAGCCGGCGCGCTGGAATGCGCTGTTGCAGCAGATCATGATGATGAACCTCGATCGGGCGCGGGCCGACACGATCACCGTCAACACCGACAGCTGGGCCGGCTATCGCGCGCCGCGTGACCGGCTGCTGGAGCGGCTGGCACCGGTTACTAATCTGGTGGTGCTGACCGGCGACGAGCATCAGCATTATGCCGGCGAGGTGCGGCTTTCAAATGCCGACGACAAGGCGCCGGCGCGGGCGGTGGAGTTTGTGACCACCTCCATCTCCTCCGGCTCGGACGGGCCGGGGGAGCGCAAGGAACATGCACCGATACTGGCGCGCAATCCGGGGCTGAAATATCTGCGGGACGAGCGCGGCTATTGCCTGATGACGGTGACGCCGCAGAGCTGGCAGACCGAATGCAAGGTGGTGGACACGATTCGTGCGCCGGGCGGCAGGCTTTCGACCCATGCGACCTGGCGGGTGCCGGCAGGACAGGCGCGGCTGGAGCGGGTCTGAGCGGCAACGCCGGTCGGGCACGCCTGTCAGTCACACCGGCCGGGCACCTGACCTTCACATTTTTGTCATGTTGCTTTAGCAGGCCGCGGCATGAACAGGATATGTTTGCCTGCTGCTGCCTGCCGTGTGCTGCTGGCCGTCTCGCTGCCGGGGGCCGCGCCGGCGCTGGCTGACGACAGCCAGCTTTGGGTCAGCCATGCGCTGAGCAAGGATGTCGGCGACAGGATGGTCGCGCAGTTCGACATGAACGGCCGGATGATGGACGATATGTCCAGGCTGCGGCATGTGCAGCTGCGCGGCGCACTGGGCTGGAAACGGAAGAACGGGCTGATTCTGGGCGGCGGCTACAGCTATGTGCGGCTGAGGCGCGCGGGGCAGCCGACGCAGCATGAGAACCGCATTTTCCAGCAGGCGACCTATTCGATTGCCAGAATCGGCAGGCTGTCCATCGATGGCCGCACCCGCCTTGAGCAGCGCTTCTTCTCTGACGGCGATGATATGGTGCTGCGCCTTCGCCAGCAGATGAAACTGTCGGTGCCGATTGCCGACAAGGGGGCGAAGTTTTTGCTGAGCAGCGAAGTGCATCTTCAACGCTATCCCGCCGATCAGGGCGCGGAGCCGGGTTTCAACCAGACGCGGACCTCGGTGGGCGTGCTGCTGCCGATCAACAAGGCGAACCGGGTGGAAATCGGCTATCTCAACCAGGCCATCCATCAGGGCAATCCGCGGATGAACCATGCGCTGAGCATCGGGTTTGCAACGACGCTCTAACGCGAGACGATGACCTTCGCGTCGCTGTGGCCGGCGGCAAGCAGCGGCATCAGGAACAGCGAGCGGATGGCGTCGTCGGCGGCTTCATCGGCCAGCCGCATCAGGTCGGTCGCGCGTGCCTGGGCGCGGAACACGGCCGGGGCCTTGGCGCGATTATCGGCCTCCAGCCGCTGGCGGACTTCAGTGACGGCGGTGATGAGGCCGGCGTCGCCATAAATATCGGCCTTTTCCCATTCGATGGCGGCTTCCATCGGCTGCACCGGCGGGCGGCGGACCTTCAGCGTCTGCGTGTCGGCGTCCCAGCTGAGGTCGGACGGCTGCATGCGGCTGAAATCCACCGCATAATGCACGGTCGCCGGCACGATGGCGGTCTGGCGTGTGGTGGCGATTGTTACCGGACCGAGCGTGGTGTCGCGGCCCGATGTGATGGGGGCGACAAGGCGGGCGGTCAGCACGATATGGCGGCTCTGGCGCTGCACGGAGACGAGCATGGCACCCAGAAAGTCCGGCTGCGCGCACAGGCCCGTGGCGAGGCACAGTTCGCGCCGCCGGTCCGCCCCGGCCACCGTCAGCACCAGCGCGAAGATCAGGGCGACGACACCGGTGATGGCGAGCAGTTTCCTCAGGCCCGGCGCCAAGTCTCGCCATCCTGCACGACGGCACCGCGCGCGCCAAGGTCGACAAGATGGGCCAGCACGCTGAGACCGGCGGCGGGCCACAGGCGGGGGTCTATCGCGGCATACATCTGCTGCACCATCGCGGCTATGCTGCGCGGGCCGGTGTCCAGCTGCGCCAATATCTGCGCTTCGCGCTGGCGGCGGTGCGCCATCAGGTGCCGGGCCATGCGCTGCGGCTCCTTCACCGGCGCGCCGTGCGTGGGATAATAGAGCGCGTCGCTGCGGGCGACGAGCCTGGCCAGCGAGGCCATATAGGCGGCCATGTCGCCATCGGGCGGCGCAACCACCGTGGTGGACCAGCCCATCACATGATCGCCGGTGAACAGCGCCTGTTCCTCCTCCAGCGCAAAGCAGAGATGGTTGGAGGTGTGGCCCGGCGTGTGGACGGCGCGCAGCGTCCAGCCGGGGCCGGCGATGGCCTCGCCGTCTTCCAGCACCTGATCGGGCGCATAGTCGGGGTCGAAGCCGGCATCGGCGCGCGGGCCGTCGTCTGACAGCACCAGCGGCGCGCAGCCGGCGATGCGGCCCCCCAGCCGGGCCTTGAGCGGGATGGCGCCGGGGCTGTGATCCCGGTGGGTGTGGGTGACGACGAGGTGCGAAACCGTTTCGCCGGCAACCGCGGCGGCCACGGCATCCAGATGCGCGGCATCGGCCGGGCCGGGGTCGATGATGGCAACCGTGCCCCGCCCGACGATATAGGTGCCGGTGCCGGTGAAGGTGAAGGGCGACGGGTTGCGCGCCAGCACGCGACGCACCAGCGGCGAGAGCTGCTCGGCGATGCCATAGGGGGCATTGGCCACAAGGCGGTTAAATTCGGCGTTCACAGCCTGCTATGTAGGGCAGGCACAGGCGCTTTGCACCTGTTGCGGGCAGCCCGGCGGGAAAAATCCCGCCGGGCCACGCCGTCAGTTTTTCTGCACGCGCATGAAGGGCGGAATGACCGTCGCATCGTCGCGCGCGTCGGTTTCGGGTTCGGGGGCCAGCGTGCTGATGGGTTCCGGCTCCTCCCTGCCCTTGCGCGACATGCGCATCATGCGCTCGAACAGCGTCGGGCGCGGTTCGGCGTCTTCCACCGGGGCGGCGGGCTGCGGCGCGCGTTCAGCCGCGATGCGCTCCGGCTCTGGCAGGGGCAGGCGGATCGGTTCGGCGCGCATCGCCGGAATCGGCTCGGCGCGCATCACCGGCGGCTCCGGGCTGTCCAGCTCCATGATGTCCTCGTCGGACAGCAGCGGCTCTTCGGATTCTTCGGTGCCTTCGGCCAGGGTGGCGGCCAGGGCAGCCGCCGGGCGCAGGCCGGGGCCGTTCCCGCCGATGAAGGAGGGCGGCGGCGTCATCGGCGGGGTGGGGCCGGCGGGCGACGGGCCGCCGCTGCCCGAGGGTCCGGCGCCCGGGCCTTCCGGCGGCACTTCGCCGGCCCCGCCCACCGCCGGGCCAAAGCTGGTCGTTGGCCGCAGGAAGATGCTGGGCTGGGCGGCGGCTGCCGACCGGCTGGCGGATTGCGCCGCATGGCTGCTCTTCTTTGCCTCGATGCCGGTGGCGACGACGCTGACGCGCATCCTGCCTTCCAGCGCATCATTGAAGGCGGAGCCGACGATGATGTTCGCGTCATCGTCCACCATTTCGCGGATATGCTGGGCGGCGGCTTCCACCTCCATCAGGCCCAGATCCTCCCCGCCGGTGATGTTGATGATGACCGCCTTGGCACCGCGCAGCGACACTTCATCCAAGAGCGGGTTCGACACCGCGCGCGTCGCGGCCTGCACGGCGCGATCCTCGCCTTCAGCCTCGCCGGTGCCCATCATCGCCTTGCCCATCTCGCTCATCACCGTGCGCACGTCGGCGAAATCGAGGTTGATGAGGCCCGGCAGCAGCATCAGATCGGTGATGCCGCGCACGCCCTGGCTCAGCACTTCATCGGCCATGGCGAAGGCCTTTTTGAAGCTGGTCTGCTGGTTGGCGATCAGGAACAGATTCTGGTTCGGGATGATGATCAGCGTATCGACATGTTTTTGCAGCTCGGCGATGCCTTCTTCGGCCGCGTGCATCCGCTTCGCGCCCTCGAACGCGAAAGGCTTGGTGACAACGCCCACCGTCAGCACGCCGCGTTCGCGCGCGGCGCGCGCCACGACCGGCGCTGCGCCCGTGCCGGTGCCGCCGCCCATGCCGGCGGCGATGAAGCACATATGATAGCCGTCCAGCGCCGCGTCGATCTCGTTGATGGCTTCCTCGGCGGCTGCCGCACCGATTTCCGGCCGTGCGCCGGCCCCCAGCCCCTGCGTGATTTTCAGGCCCAACTGGATGCGCTGTTCCGCCGGCGACAAGGCGAGCGATTGCGCGTCGGTGTTGGCGACGACGAAATCGACGCCTTCCAGCCCTTCGCGGATCATGTTGGACACGGCGTTGCCACCCGCGCCACCGACACCGATGACACTGATCCTGGGCTTCAGCTCCACCAGGCTCGGCTGCATGAAATCAAATGGCATTGCTTGTCTCCCTTTGGTCGGTGGATGGCTGGACGGTTGGCATGAAAATCAAATCTGTTTCTTCAACATGGCGAACAGCCGGCCAAGGCCGGTGCGCGCCTCTGGCGTGGTGCCGGGCAGATGGATGGCGTTGCGGGCGAGATCCACGCGCGACACGCTGCCGTGCAGGATGAGACCGGCGAGCGTGGAGAAACCCGCGCCCGCCTGTGCTTCGGGCAGGCCGACAAGGCCGCGCGGCCGGCCGATGCGGACGGTGCGGTTGAGCGCGCCCTGCGCGAAATCGGCCAGCCCGCGCAGTTCCGCGCCGCCGCCGGTAATCACCACCTGCCGGCCGGCGATGCCGGTGAAGCCCAGATCGTTCAGCGCGTCCGACACTTCGCCGAACAGCAGGTCCAGCCGGGCGCGGATGACGGCGATCAGTTCGGCACGCGGCACGCGGCGCGGCTCCTGGCCGTCGTCCGGGTCCAGCGGCGGCACCTCGATCATGTCGTGATTGTCGCGCGGGGAGGAGGTGGCCGCACCGTTCAGGGTTTTCAGCCGTTCAGCGGCCGCCCGGCGGGTGGCGAAGGTGGCGGCAATGTCGGCCGTGATGTCGCCGGAGCCCATCGCGATGGAGGCAAGGCCGGCCAGCATGCCGCCGCCATGCACGGCGACCGTGGTGATGCCCGCGCCGATTTCCACCAGCGCCACGCCCAGTTCGCGTTCTTCATCGTTCAGCACGGCGGCCGAGCAGGCCACCCCCGACGCCACGATGGATTCGACGCCCAGATGCGCGTTGCGCACGGCGAGATCGAGGTTGCGGCAGGGGGGGGTGGCCGCCGTCAGCACATGGATATCGACCGCCAGCCGGTCTGCATGGAAGCCGCGCGGATTGGTGACGCCGTCCAGCCCGTCCACGGTGTAGAGCGTCGGTTCGGCGTGCAGCGTGGAGCGGCCGGCGCGGGCGATGTCGCCGTCGATGCGCTGGCGGCCGGCAGCCAGCAGCGCGGCCATGTCGTCCTCGGCGATGCGGTGGCCGGCGATGTCGATCTCGACGCTGGCGATCTCGCTGCGCAGGCCACCGGCGGAGAGGTTCACCAGCACCGATTCAATCTGCAAACCGGCGGCTTTTTCCGCCTGCATCATCGCGGCGCGGATGGCTGTTTCGGTGCGTTCCATATCGGCGACCAGTCCGCGCCGCACGCCGTTGCAGGCGCGCACGCCGGCACCGATCACGCGCGGCGCATTGTCGCCATCGGCCATGGCGATAAGCGCGGCGACCCTGGAGGTGCCGACATCCAGCGCGGCAATCACCCGTTCGGTGCGCGGCTTCAACAAATTGGTGGGGGAGAGCACTGCGACGGCCATCAGGTCACCATCCTTGCTTGACTGGGCTTTGCCGGTTCGGGCCCTGCATCGGGTCTGGCCCCGTTCATCGGCGTTTCAACAGCGGCCTGTGGCGCGGCGACGGGCGGGCGGGCGGGCGCGGGCTTCGGCCGGGCGACAGCGCCGGTTTCGCCGGACACGCGCACCACCAGCTTGTCCGGAATCCGCAGATCCAGCCGCACGAAGCCGCGGCCCAGCAGCGGCGTGGCGCGATCAATGGCGGCCAGTTTCTCGATCGCCAGCCTGGCATCCGGCCCCTGCGGCAGCGATACGGTCTCCCCGCTTTTCATCTTCAGATCCCAGCGGCGGCCACCGACCCAATGGGCGGCTTCCAGCGCCTTGAACAGCGCCGGCGCACGGGCGGACAGGCGCTGCAAATCGGCGAGCTGCGCATTGGCCCCGACGCCGATAACCAGCGGCAGCTCCTTGAAATCGGCCAGATTCCCGACCGGCAGCGGATTGCCGGCCGCATCCACCACCTGTAGCGCGCCGTTCAGCTGCCAGATGGCGACCGGGTGCTTCTCGTAAATCTCCACGCGCAGCCGGTCCGGCCAGCGGCGCTCCACCCGGGCATCGGCCACCCAGGGCAGGCTGATCAGCCGCGCGCGGGCGGCGGCCACATCCAGCCCGAACATGGAATCGGTGCCGCCGCGCAGCAGCTCCTGATAAATGTCCAGCCGCGGCTGCTGCTCGGTGCCTTCGATTTCCACCTGCCGCACGGTGAAGCCTGCCGCGCTGCCCATCACGGCCGCCTCTGCCACCGCCCGCTGCGGCACGCCCAGCGCCATCGCCCACACCAGTGCGCCCACGCCCAGCAGGCTGCCCCCGCCGATCAGCATCCAGCGCCACACGGTGCGCGGCGCCAGCGGCACGCGCACCGGCACCTGCGGCCTGGCCATGCTGGCGGGGCGCTTTCCGGCGGGCGCGCGGCTCATGGCCTTGCACCGGCGAGCGCGCGGTCGATCAGCATGCCGACCAGTTCGGGGTAGGAAATGCCGCAGGCGGCGGCCTGTTCGGGCACCAGCGACAGCGGCGTCATGCCGGGCTGGGTGTTCACTTCCAGCAGATAGAGACCATCCAGCCCCTGCGCGGCATCAAAGCGGAAATCGGCGCGGGAAACACCGCGGCAGCCCAGCAGCACATGCGCGCGGGCGGCCTGCTGCATCGCGCGGGCGGCGACATCGGCGGGAATCCCGGCCGGACAGACATGCAGTGTCATGCCATCGGTATATTTCGCCGCATAATCATAGAAGCCGCTGGCGGGTTTCAGTTCGGTAACGGCGAGCGGCCGGGCGCTGCCGTCGGGCTGCTCCAGCACCGCGACGGTGAGTTCGAGGCCGGCGATGAAAGGCTCGGCCAGCAGCCGGGGATAGTGGCGCCAGGGGCCTTCGCTGTCCCGGCCGATCGGCTGGCCATGATTGCCGCCATCGCTGATGATGGCGACGCCGACAGAGGAGCCTTCATTCACCGGCTTCAGCACATAGGGGCGGGGCAGCGGATCGCCGCTGTGCAGGCTCGCACTCTCCACCACATGGCCGCCGGGCATGCGGATGCCGTGCGGCACCAGCGCCGATTTGGTCAGCTGCTTGTCGATGGCGATGGCGGAGGTGGTGAGGCCGGAGTGGGTGTAGGGGATGCCGATCAGGTCCATCGCGCCCTGCACCGTGCCGTCCTCGCCGGGGGTGCCGTGCAGCGCGTTGAACACGATATCCGGCCGGGTGGCGACCAGCCGGGCGGCGAAATCCGCGCCGGCGGCCGGGGTTTCGCCCAGGTCCAGCTCGGTCACATCATGGCCCAGCGTGCGCGCGGCTTCCGCGACGCCGGCGCCCGACACCAGCGACACGGCGCGTTCGGCGGACCAGCCGCCCAGCAGAACCGTCACTCTCATGCCGGCTCTCCCACGCGCGCGATTTCCCATTCCAGGGTCACGCCGGTGGCGGCCAGCACGCGGCGGCGGACTTCCTCGCCCAGCGCCTCGATGTCGGCGGCGCTGGCCGCGCCGGTGTTGAGCAGGAAGTTGCTGTGCTTTTCCGAGACCTTGGCACCGCCCAGCGTCAGGCCGCGGCAGCCGGCTTCGTCCACCAGCTGCCAGGCCTTGTGGCCGGGCGGGTTTTTGAAGGTGGAGCCGCCGGTGCGGGTTCTGAGCGGCTGTGATTCCTCGCGGGCGGCGGCGATGCGGTCCATCTCTGCCTGAATGACGGCGGGGTCGCCGGGCACGCCCCGGAAGCGGGCGGCGATGATGATGGCGTCGGCCGGCAGGCCGGAATGGCGGTAGCGGTAGTGCAGCGCGTCTGCCGCGAGCCTTTGCCGGGTGCCGGCGCGGGTGATGATGTCGCAATCGACGAGGATGTCGGCCACTTCGCGGCCATAGGCGCCGCCGTTCATGCGCACGAAGCCGCCGACCGTGCCCGGAATGCCGCGCAGGAATTCAAGGCCGGCGATCCCGGCATCGCGCGCCGCAGACGAGACCGCAATGCCCGATGCGCCGCCGCCGCAGTGCAGTGTGCGGGCATCCACCCGGCCGATCGCGGCAAAGGGCTTGCCCAGCCGCACCACCACGCCCCGCACGCCGCCGTCGCGGACAATGAGGTTGGAGCCGAGGCCGAGCGCCATCACCGGCATGTCGGCCGGGAGGGCGCAGAGGAAGTGCGCCAGATCATCGGCATGTTTCGGCTCGAACAGCCAGTCCGCCCGGCCGCCGGCCTTGAACCACAGCAGCGGTGCCAGCGGCGCATCCGCCGTCAGCTGCCCGGCCGGCTTGGGCAGGCGTTCGGCAAGCGCCATCATGCCGCCAGCGCCTTTGCCAGCGCATCGCCCAGATTGGCGGCCCATTTGGTGATGTCGCCCGCGCCCAGGCAGATGATCATGTCGCCCGCGCCCAGCAGCGGCGCGATCGCCGGTGCCAGGCCCGCTTCGCCATCGACCGTCAGCACCTGACGATGGCCGGAGCGTTTCAGCGCATCGGCCAGGCTCTGATGGCTGATGCCCTCTATCGGCGCTTCGCCGGCCGGATAGACCGGGACGACCACCACCGTATCGGCATCGTTAAAGGCCGTGCGCCATTCGTCGAACAGGTCGCGCAGCCGGGTGAAACGGTGCGGTTGCACCACGGCGATCACCTTGCCGGTCGCGCTTTCGCGGGCGGCGGCCAGCACGGCCTTCACCTCCACCGGATGATGGCCATAATCGTCGATAATGGTGACGACGCCATCGCCCAGCGGCACTTCGCCCACCTTGGTGAAGCGCCGCTTCACGCCGCCAAAGCGCGCGAAACCGCGGCGGATATCCGCATCCGAAATGCCCAGCTGATCGGCCACCGCGATGGCCGACAGCGCATTTAGCACATTGTGCCGGCCCGGCATGGGCAGGATCAGCCCCGCGATCGTGCGTTCGGTGCCGCCCGGCGCGCGCAGCGTCACGTCGAACCGGTTGCCGCCGGGCACGGGGGTCACATTGTCGCCGCGCACATCGGCCTGGCCCGCAAAGCCATAGGTGACGACCCGCCGGTCGGCCACGTCGGGCAGCATCGCCTGCACTTCGGGGTGATCAAGGCAGAGGATGGCCGCGCCATAAAAGGGCACCTTGTGGACGAACTGGCGGAAGGCGGCCTTCGCCTTCTCGAAGTCGCCATAATGGTCCAGATGTTCGGGATCGATGTTGGTGACGATGGCGAAGGTGGGCGGCAGGCGCAGGAAGCTGCCGTCGCTTTCGTCCGCCTCCACCACCATCCACGGCCCGTCGCCCAGCCGGGCGTTGGAGCCATAGCTGTTGATGATGCCGCCGTTGATAACCGTCGGGTCCACGCCGCCCGCATCCAGCAGCGCGGCGACCATCGAGGTCGTGGTCGTCTTGCCGTGCGTGCCGGCGACGCACACCGTCTGCTTCAGCCGCATCAGCTCCGCCAGCATTTCCGCGCGCCGCACCACGGGGATGCGGCGGCTGAGCGCCAGGTCCACCTCCGGGTTGCCGGGCTTGATGGCGGTGGAGACGACGACGACCGCCGCCTCGCCCAGATTTTCCGCCTTGTGGCCGATGTGAACGGTGATGCCCTTGTCGCGCAGGCCCTGCACGACATAGCCTTCCGCCACATCGCTGCCCTGCACCCGGAAGCCAAGGTTCGCCATCACTTCGGCAATGCCCGACATGCCGATGCCGCCGATGCCGATGAAATGGATGGGGCCGGCATCGATGCTGAAGCTGCCCGAAGGCCCCAGCGCGCGCATGGCGTTCATGCCGCCATCCTTCCGCCAGCGGTCGCCACTTCGGCCTCCACCAGATTGGCGAGCAGCGCGGCCGCGTCCGCCCGGCCCAGCGACCGGGCGGCGGCCGCCGCCGCATCCAGCGCCTCGGGCGATTCCATGAAGCCGGTGATATGGCCCGCCAGCCGTTCGGCGGTGAGGGCGGCTTCGGGGATGACAAAGCCCGCGCCCGCATCGGCAAAGCCCCGGGCGTTGGCGGTCTGGTGATCGTCCATCGCCGCGGCAAAGGGCACCAGCAGCGCCGGCCGGCCCATCACCATCAGCTCCGCCATGGTGGAGGCGCCCGCACGGGCGATGACCAGATGCGCGCGCGCCATGCGCCGGGGCAGATCGGGCATATAGGGCAGGCAGTCGGCCGTCACATGGGCGTCCTGATATTGGCGGGAAACGGCGGAAAGATCGGCCTCGCGGCACTGTTGCGTCACACTGATGCGGCGGCGCAGCTTTTCGGGCAGTGCGGCCACCGCACCGGGCACGCGCTCCGCCAATATCCGCGCGCCCTGGCTGCCGCCGGTGACGAGCAGCTCGAACGGCGCATCGGCAGCGGGGGGGTGGAAATGGTCATCCCGCGCCGCCAGCACCGCCGCGCGCACCGGATTGCCGGTGACATGGGTTTTCAGCGTCAGCCCCGGATCGAGCCGCTGCGTATTGGCATAGGAGAGCGCAATGGCCGACACCTGCGATTGCAGCCAGCGGTTCACCCGGCCCAGCACGGCATTCTGCTCGTGCAGCACGAGGGGCAGCCGCAGCGATTGCCCCGCCAGCAGCCCCGGCAGCGAAGGATAGCCGCCAAAGCCCACCACCGCATGGGCCTGCACGGCGTGCGCAATGGCCCGCCCTTCCTGTCGCCCGCGCCAGATGGCCAGCAGCGCCTGCGCCCAGCGGACGGGATTCGTGCCGCCGATGGTGGCCGATGGCAGGATATGCACATCGACGCCTTCGAACAGGCCGGGGAAGCGCAGGCCCCGCGCATCGGTCAGCAGCGTCACCCGGTGGCCGCGCTGGCGCAGCTCCTCTGAAAGCGCGTGCGCGGGCACCATATGCCCGCCGGTGCCGCCCGCGGCGATCAGGATGGAAAGGCTCATGTCGCCGCCATCCCGGCATGGAGATAGGGGGAGGCCTGCAAATGCCGGTTGCGCCGGGTGATGGCCACCAGCAGCCCCATCGCCATCGCCATGGCCACAAAGCTGGAACCGCCATGGCTGACGAACGGAAGGGTCATTCCCTTGGAGGGCGCGAGCGCCACATTCACGCTCATGTTAATCAGCGCCTGACCCCCAAACATGGTTACCAGACCCGTCGCCGAAATCAGCGTGAACGGGTCTTCCTCATCCAGAAGTTGTAGCAGAACACGCAATACTATCGCAAGATATAGTAGGGCGAGCGCAATACAGGCGATCGCCCCGAATTCCTCTCCGATCACCGAAAACACATAGTCGGTCTGCGCTTCGGGCAGGCGGAACTTGGCCGTTCCCTCGCCCGGCCCGGTGCCGTAAAGCCCGCCGGAACGGAAGCAATCCAGCGCCCGGTCCACCTGATAGGTGTCGCCCTCGCCATGCAGATAGCCGTCAATCCGGTTCTGCACATGCGGCTCGAACATATAGGCGAGCGCCAGCGCGCCGATCGCCACAAGGATGATGGCGCCCACCATCAGCAGCGGCAGCCCGGCAAGCGCCGCCTGCACCAGCCAGATGGCGGTGATGAGCGCGGCCTGACCGAAATCCGGCTGCATGGCGAGCATCATCAGGATCACCAGCAACAGCCCGGCGCCCAGCGGGAAAACCGGCAGCGACCGGTCCTGAAAGCGCATGGCGAACAGCCAGGCCATGGTGATGGCGAACAGCGGCTTCAGAAATTCAATGGGCTGCAACTGGAAGCCCGGAATCGCAATCCAGCGTTTGGCGCCATTCACCTCGCTGCCGATCAGCGGCACCAGCAGCAGCAGCAGGAAAAACAACAGGAAGCCGCCCACGCCAAAGCGGCGCGCGCCATCCCTGGAAAGCATGGACAGGCCGAAAAGGACGGGAAGGCCAATGGCCACCCACATCAGCTGCCGTTGCAGGAAATGGCCCGGCTCCAACTGGAGACCGGGACCGGACAGCCGGATCGCGGCAGCCGGAGAGGCAGCGGCGACCGCGATGATGCCCACCCCGATCAGAATCAGCAGCATCATCACCAGCGGGCGATCGATGGTCCAGAACCAGCGGGCGAGCGTCGAACGGTCCGCCCGGCCAAGGGAGAGTGCGAGCTTCATTGCGGCGTATCCCCGGCTGGTGTGGAAAGGGCTTCAACGGCGGCGCGAAAGGCGCGGCCGCGATCTTCGAAATCCCGGAACTGATCGAAACTGGCGGCGGCCGGCGACAGCAGCACCGTTTCGCCCGGCACCGCATCGCCGGCCGCATCGCGCACCGCCTGCGCCAGCGTGCCGGACATGGTAACGGGCAGGAACGGCCGCAGCAGCCCGGCGAACATCGGCCCGGCCTCGCCGATCACATAGGCGGCCTTCACGGCGGCCAGATGCGGCAGGCAGGCGTCAAGGTCCGCGCCCTTGGCCTGGCCGCCCAGGATCCAGCGGATCGCGGGATAGGCCTGAATGGCGGGCGCGACGCTGGCCGGGTTGGTCGCCTTGCTGTCGTTCACGAACAGCACGCCATTGATGGTGGCGACCGGCTCCATGCGGTGCGGCAGGCCGGGGAAGCTTTGCAGCCCCTGTTCGATGCTGGCGTTGGATATGCCAAGCGCCCGCACGGCGGCCATGGCGCAGGCGATATTCTGCGCATTGTGCGGTCCGGCGAGCGCGGGCCAGCGGGATTGATCGTGCGGGGCGATGTCGGCGGCCGACACGCGCACCAGCGCCACCCCTTCGGGCACGGCACCCGGCGCCTGTTCTGTCCAGCGGTCGTCGGCTGCGATCACGGCGGTGGCACCGGGCTGCTGCATGGCGAACAGCCGGGCCTTGGCCGCGAAATAGCCGGCCATGTCGCCGTGCCGGTCCAGATGGTCGGGCGTCAGGTTGGTCCACACCGCCACGTCGGCGGCGAGGCTCTGGCAAAGGTCAAGCTGATAGGAGGACAGTTCCAGCACATAGACGCCACCGGCCGGCAGCGGCACCTGATCGAGGATGGGCATGCCGATATTGCCGCCCAGCCGCGCCGGGATGCCGGCGGCGGCCAGCAGATGGTGGATGAGCGCGGTGGTCGTCGATTTGCCGTTGGTGCCGGTGATGCC
>DITZ01000085.1 GCA_002422985.1 Sphingomonadales bacterium UBA6171 | reverse complement strand
GTGCCCGCACTTGAGAAGCGCCCCGCTGCGGTCTAAGCCGCAGAACCGTTCCACCCGCACAGCCTGAGAGTGATGATGCCAAGCAGCTTCAAGCGCATTCTTCTGAAACTTTCGGGCGAGGCGCTGATGGGAAGCGGCCAGTTCGGGATCGATCCGGAAACCACCGCCCGCCTCGCTACGGAAGTGAAGCTCGCCCGCGAGGCCGGCTTCGAACTGTGCCTGGTGGTGGGCGGCGGCAATATCTTNNAGGGCTTCGATCGCGCCACGGCCGATTATATGGGCATGCTGGCCACCGTCATGAACGCGCTGGCAGTCCAGAATGCGCTGGAAGCCCAGGGCGTTGACACCCGCGTGCTTTCCGCCATCCCGATGGCGACCGTATCCGAACCCTATATCCGCCGCCGCGCCATGCGGCACATGGAAAAGGGCCGGGTGGTGATTTTCGCCGCCGGCACCGGCAGCCCCTATTTCACCACCGACACGGCAGCGGCCCTGCGAGCAGCCGAAATGAACTGCGATGCGCTGTTCAAGGGCACCTCGGTCGATGGCGTGTATGACAAGGACCCGAAGGCCAACGCCGACGCGCTGCGATATGATATGATCAGCTTCGACAAGGTGCTGACCGACAATCTGAAGGTGATGGACGCCTCGGCGGTCGCGCTGTGCCGCGACAATGGCATCCCCATCATCGTGTTCAATATCCGGGAATCCGGCAATCTGGCGCGCGTGCTCGCGGGTCAGGGCGCGCAGACCATCGTCGGCGTTGCAGAATAAGGGGAGTATCATGGCAGACTTCGACCAGAGCGCCTTCAAGGCCGACCTCGACCGCCGCATGAAGGGTGCCATCGAGACGCTGAAAGGCGACCTCGCGGGGCTGCGCACCGGCCGCGCCAACACCTCGCTGCTCGATCCGGTGGTGGTGGAAGTCTATGGCTCCAACATGCCGCTGAACCAGCTGGCCACCGTCACCGCGCCGGAACCCCGTATGCTCGCCGTGCAGGTGTGGGACCGCACGAATGTGCAGTCCGTGGAAAAAGCCATCCGCTCGGCCGGCCTTGGCCTCAACCCCATCTCCGAAGGCCAGACGCTCCGCCTCCCCATCCCGGACCTGACGGAGGACCGCCGCAAGGAACTGGCGAAGCTGGCCGCGCAATATGCCGAAAAGGCCCGTATCGCCATCCGCAACATCCGCCGCGACGGCAATGACACGCTGAAAACGGTCGAGAAAAAGGGCCAGATCAGCCAGGACGAACAAAAGCGCCACGAAGGCGAGGTGCAGAAGATGACCGACAAGGCCATCGCCGAAGCCGACGCCGCCGCCACCGCCAAGGAGAAGGAAATCCTTGGCAAGTGAGATGGTTCAACCCGCCAAAAGCGCGGCTGCCAAAAGAGCGGCAAGACGTGGCCAGCACCACGGCTGATCCGGGGGCTGCCCCCGAATTCGCTCTCGTGCCGGGCGCGCCTGCCCATGTGGCAATCATCATGGATGGCAACGGCCGCTGGGCCAAATCCCGCCATCTGCCGCGGCTGGCCGGCCATAAGGCGGGCGTGGATGCCGTGCGCCGCGTCGTGCGCGCCGCGCCGCAGATCGGCATCACCACGCTCACCCTTTATGCCTTCTCGTCGGAAAACTGGCGTCGCCCGGCCGAGGAAGTGTCGGACCTGATGAGCCTGTTGCGCCACCATCTGCTGGCCGAGCTTGACGAACTGAAGACCAATGGCGCGCGCCTGCACCTGATCGGCGACTGGCGCGCCCTGAAGCCCGACGTGGTCGAGCGCCTCGAAGCCGCCATCGACGCGACCAAAGACAACAGCCGCCTGAACCTCGCTGTCGCACTCAACTATGGCGGGCAGGACGAACTCACCCGCGCCGCCCGCACGCTCGCCAGCCATGCGGCTGCCGGCAGGCTCGATCCCGCGCGCATAACCGCCGATCACATCGCCGCCGAACTGGACACCGCCGCCCTGCCGCCGGTCGATCTCATCATCCGCTCGTCGGGCGAACAGCGCCTGTCCAACTTCCTGCTCTGGCAGGCGGCCTATGCCGAAATGTGGTTCACCCCGATTTTCTGGCCCGATTTCGACGGCCATGTGCTCGGCCAGGCCGCGGCAGACTTTGCCGCCCGCGAACGCCGCTATGGCGGCCGCTGAAAGCGCGCTCGCCGCGCGCGTCGCGGTCGCTTTGCCGCTGCTGCTGGTCGCCATTGCCGCCATCTGGCTCGGCGGCCTCGCTTTCTCGCTGCTCGTGGCGCTGGGCGTCTGTCTCATACTATGGGAATGGGGTGCCATGCACAACAGCCCGGCCGGCTGGCGTCTCCCCGGCCTGCTGCTGCTGCTCGCCATCACCGCCCAGGCGCATCTCGGCCAGCCACAACATGCGCTGGCGCTGCTGGCCATCGTCGCAGCGCTCACCCTCATCGCCGCGCGCCTCGCGAAACTGCCGGCCGGGCGCCGGCTCACCGCCGGGCTGCTCTATGCCGGCCTTCCGGCCATCGCCCTCATTACATTGCGTAGCAATCCCAATGGCTTCCACCTTGTGCTCTGGACGATGGGCATCGTCTGGGCGACCGACATCTTCGCCTATTTCGCCGGCCGCGCCATCGGCGGCCCCAAGCTCTGGCCCGCACTCAGCCCCAACAAGACCTGGGCCGGCCTCATCGGCGGCATGGCGGGCGCCGCCATCGTCGCCGCCATCTATGGCCATTTCGCCGCCTTCCCCCAGCGCTGGCCGCTGCTGCTGCTCATCGGGGCCGGCCTCGCGGCCGTCGCCCAGTCCGGCGATCTGTTCGAAAGCTGGCTGAAGCGCCGCGCCGGGGTCAAAGACAGCGGCCGCATCCTCGCCAGCCATGGCGGCGTCATGGACCGGGTGGACGGCCTCATCCCCGTCGCCATCCTCGTTGCCCTCTGGGCAGCGCTCCAGCCCTTCGCGACACAGGCCCTTATCCCATGAAACATATCACCCTGCTTGGCGCCACAGGCTCGGTCGGTGCCTCCACGCTCGATCTCATCGCCCGCAACCCCGCGCGTTTCGCGGTCGAGGCGCTGACCGGCGGGAAAGACTGGCGGATGCTCGCCACGCTGGCGAAGCAGCATGGCGCTGCCCATGTCGTCATTGCCGACGAAGCCGGCTATCTGCCGCTCAAAAATGCGCTCGCCGGCACCGGCATCAGCGTCGCGGCCGGCGCGCAGGCGCTGGTGGAGGCCGCCCGCCGCCCCGCTGATCTGGTGGTCGCCGCCATCGTCGGTGCCGCCGGCCTGCCGCCCACGCTCGCGGCTGTGGAGGCCGGCATCAGCGTAGCCCTCGCCAATAAAGAGGCGCTGGTCTGCGCCGGCGGCATCGTCACCGCCGCTGCCGCCAGATCCGGCGCCGCCCTGCTGCCGGTGGACAGCGAGCATAACGCCATCTTTCAGGTGCTGGAGCAGCGGGAGCGGGTGGCGAAAATCACCCTCACCGCGTCCGGCGGCCCGTTCCGCACCATGAGTCTGGCGGATATGGCGCATGTCACCCGCGCGCAGGCGGTGAAGCACCCGACCTGGTCCATGGGCGCGAAAATCTCGATTGATTCGGCCACGCTGATGAACAAGGGGCTGGAACTGATCGAGGCCTGGCACCTGTTCGGCGTCCGCCCCGATCAGCTGGCCGTGCTGGTGCATCCGCAATCGCTGGTGCACGGGCTGGTCGAATATATTGATGGCTCGGTGCTGGCGCAGCTGGGGCCGGCGGATATGCGCGTGCCGATCGCGCACGCCATGGCCTGGCCCGAACGCATCGCCACGCCGGTGCAGCGCCTGTGCCTCGCCACCGCCGGCCGGCTGGATTTCGAGGAACCGGATCGTGTGCGTTTCCCGGCGCTGGCGCTGGCGGAAGCGGCACTCGCCGCCGGCAATTGCCGCCCCTGCATCCTGAATGCCGCCAATGAAGTGGCGGTCGAAGCCTTTCTGGATGGCCGCATCGGCTTTCTGGACATCGCCGCCATCGTGGCCGACACGCTGGCGGCGCTGTCGCCCAGCTGCCCGCAAACGCTGGCAGAGGTAAGCGCCATAGACGCGGAGTCCCGCGCCACCGCCATGCAGTTCGCCGCAAGGTCGCGGGCACGTTCATTTGCCGCTAATGGCGTCCAAGGCTAAGGGACAGCGATGGAACCTCTGGCCGCCCCCGGCTTTCTCTATACGATCACGGTTTTTGCCGTCGTCATCGCCATTCTCGTGGCGATCCATGAATTCGGCCATTATGGCATGGCCCGGCTGTTCGGCATCAAGGTCGAGGCGTTCGCGGTCGGCTTTGGCAAGGAAGTCGTCGGCTGGACGGACAGGCACGGCACCCGCTGGAAGATCGGCTGGCTGCCACTGGGCGGCTATGCCAAGTTCGCCGGGGACATGAACGCCGCCAGCCAGCCGGATCCGGCGCTGAATGCCCTGCCCGAAGCGGAAAAAGCCGCGCTGTTCCAGTTCCGCCCGATCTGGCAGCGCGCGCTGGTGGTCGCCGCCGGGCCGATGATCAATTTCGCCTTCGCCCTGCTGATTTTCACCGGCTTCTTTCTGGCGTTCGGCCAGCAGATTACCGCGCCGGTGGTGGGCGCGGTGGTGCCGGACATGCCCGCCGCGACGGCCGGTGTGCAGGCGGGCGACCGCATAACCGCGGTCGATGGCCGCAATGTCCGCCGCTTTGAGGATGTTGCCCGCGCCATCGCCACCAACCCCGGCGAACCGGTGACGCTGACGCTGGACCGTGACGGCCAGACGCTGGAAAAGACCACAACGCCCAGAATGCTGCGCGAGACAGACCGTTTCGGCAATGAATATAGCCGGGGCGCGCTGGGCATCCGCTCGGGCAGCGAGATTGAGATTATCCGCCACAATCCGCTATCCGCCCTGTGGGCTGGCATCGGGGAGACCTGGGCCACCACCCGCATGATGTGGGATACGCTGGCGCAGGTCGTCACCGGGCGACGTTCGGTGGATGAACTGGGCGGGCCGATCAAGATCGCGCAATTTTCCGGCCAGTCGGCGGCCATGGGGGCGGCGGCGCTCATCTCTTTCATGGCGCTGATCTCGATTAACCTTGGTTTCATCAACCTGCTGCCCATCCCGATGCTGGACGGCGGGCATCTGTTTCTCTACGCGGTCGAAGCGGTCCGCCGCCGGCCGCTCCATCCCAGGGTGCAGGAATGGGCGTTCATGTCGGGCTTTGCGCTCATCATGTCGCTGATGTTGTTCCTTACCTGGAACGACATCGCGTCGCTCACCCTGTGGGACCGGTTATCCGGCACCAGCGGCTGAAGCATATCATGCGGGCGCACCGGACGGTCGGGAGGCCGGGCCGGACACCAGAAGGGCATAGCGAGACAATGACAGTGGCGACAGCATCCAGGGCAGATAACGCAAAGGCAGGGCAGCGCATGGCCGCGCGTGGGGCGCTGCTGGCCGCCATGCTGGCGAGCGCCGCACCGCTGCTCGCCCAGGCGGCCCCGGCGGCCCCGGTTCCGGCGAATCCGGCCCCGGCGCATGCAACCCCGGTTCCCGCTGAACCGGCTGCGGCTGTGGCCCCCGTGGCCGAGCGCATCATCCGCGCCCTGAGCGTGTCGGGCAATGAACGGCTGGAGCCGGAAACGGTGCTCTCCTATGTCGATCTGCGCGCGGGCGAAAGCTATGACCGGGAGCGGCTGGACCGGGCGCTGAAGGCGCTTTACGCCACCGAATTATTTGCGGACGCGGAAATCCGCGACGATGGCGAAGGCAATATCACGCTGGTCATCCGCGAAAATCCCAGCATCAACCGGGTGATTATCGAAGGCTCTAAGCGGGTCAAGGAAGACAAGATTCGCGAGGAGATCAAGGTGGCCCCGCGCCAGATCTTCACCAAGTCGCGTGCGCGGTCCGACGTCGGCCGGATTCTGGAACTATATCGCCGCTCCGGCCGCTTTGGCGCGCGGGTCGAGCCGAAGATTGTGCAGCTTGAACAGAACCGCGTGGATCTGATCTTCGAAATCAGCGAAGGGCCGAAATCGAAGGTTCGCCAGATCAACATCATCGGCAATGAAGAGTTTGATGATGGCAAGCTGCGCGGTGAAATGGTCACGCGGCAGGCCCGCCCGCTGCGGCTGTTCACATCCAGCGACACCTATGATCCGGATCGTCTGGCCTATGACCAGCAGAAGCTGCGGCAATTCTACCTGACGGAAGGCTATGCGGATTTCCGCGTGGTGTCCTCCATCGCCGAACTGACACCGGACCGGCGCGATTTCATCGTCACCTATGTGGTGGATGAAGGCCCGCGCTACAAATTCGGCGATGTCCAGTTCAAGAGCCAGATTCGCGACATCCGCGAAGAATTGTTCAAGCCGCTGATTAATATCAAGCCGGGCGACTGGTATAATGCCAAGCTGGTGGAAGACACGATTGACGGCCTGACCGAAACCGCCGGCCTGTTCGGCTATGCCTTTGCCGATGTCCGCCCGAATTTCGAGCGCGACAAAGAAGGGCGCAAGATGAACCTCACCTTCATGGTGAATGAAACGCCGCGCGTTTACGTCGAATCCGTCAACATCAACGGCAATACCCGCACGCGGGACGAGGTCATCCGCCGCGAATTCCGTCTGGTCGAAGGCGACGCCTTCAATTCGGTCAAGGTAAGGCGCTCGCGTGATCGTATCCAGTCGCTCGGCTTCTTCCAGGAAAAGCTGGAAGTGAAGCAGAACCCCGGCACCGCGCCGGACAAGGTGGTGCTGGCGGTGGACGTGGAAGAGCGGCCAACCGGCTCGCTCCAATTGTCCGCCGGCTTCTCGTCGCTGGAACGCTTCATTCTTTCCTTCTCGATCGAGGAACGGAATTTCCGGGGCCGCGCCCAGTCGCTGCGATTCTCGGCGAACATCTCCAGCTACTCGAAATCGGTTGAGGTGGGTTTCACCGAACCCTATGTGTTCGGCCGCAATCTGGCCTTTGGCGCCGATGTGTTCCGGCGCGATTTCAACAGTTTCCGCTATGGCCTCAACAATGAGCGCGACACGACCTATCAGCAGGTGACGACCGGCATGCAGGTGCGCCTTGGCGCACCGCTGACCGAATATTGGTCGCTCGGCCTGCGCTATGGCCTGTCGTTCGAGGAAGTCACCCTCGATGAGGCGCTGTTCTTCACCAATGGCATATGCGATCCGCTGAAGGCCGGCCGCTTCCTGTGCGACGCCATCGGCGACCGCACCACATCGTCCGTTGGCTACAGCATAATTTACGACAATCTCGACAACCGTATGCGGCCAACGCGCGGCTCGCGCTTCATCTTCAATCAGGATGTCGCCGGCGTCGGCGGCAATGTCCGCTATCTGCGGAGCCGGGTGAATTACGACCGTTACTTCCGCCTGCCGGCCGGCTTCATTCTGAATGTCGGCGGGGAAATCGGCAATATCACCGGCATCAATCAGGAAGTCCGGCTGACAGACCGCTACTATCTGGGTGAACCGCGCCTGCGCGGTTTCGGCATCCGAGGTATCGGCCCGCGCGTGGTGCGCAAACCGCGCACCGGGGTGGATGGCGTGATCAACGAGGATCGTGACACCTGGATTGACGATGCTATCGGCGGCAAAAACAGCTATCTGGCGCGCGCGGAGGTGGAGATTCCACTCGGCTCCGGCGGGCGCGAGATGGGCCTGCGTCCGTCGGTTTTCGTGGATGTCGGCGGCCTTTGGAGCGTCACCAGGCCGGAACTGATCGACCAGCCCACCACCAGCGAGGAGGTATGCGTTGACGACCCGACCTCGACGACAGGCCAGGTCTGCACGACAGTAACCACCCCCGGCTTCAAGGAATATTTCCTTGGTGACAGCGCCTCTCCACGGATTTCCGTTGGTATCGGCGTTTCATGGAACTCGCCTTTCGGGCCGTTCCGCTTTGATGTTGCCAAAGCCTTGAAGAAGGTGGAAGGCGACGACACGCAAATCTTCCAGTTTAACGTAGGAACCCAATTCTGATGACCAAGATGCTTCTTCGCGCGACTGCCGCGCTGTTTCTGGCTTCTGCCCCTGCTGCTTTCGCGCCCGCCATGGCGCAGCAGCTTTCGCCTGCGGTGATTGTCATCGTGGACATGGACCGTGTGGTGAATGAATCCGCCGCCGGCAAACAGGCCAGCACCGAGATTCAAGGCAAGATTACCGGCCTCCAAACCCGCGCCTCGACGCTGCAAACCCAGCTCAAGACAGATGCGGATTCGATCCAGGCCGGTCAGGCCAACAAGTCGCTGGCCGGCCCGGCGCTGGAACAGCGCGCCCGTGCTTTCCAGCAAAAACAACAGGATGCGCAGAATGAACTGCAACGTGCGGAACAGGACATCCAGCGCAGCCGCAACTATGTGATTCAGCAGATCACCCAGGGTGCCAACCCGATAATCACCACCATCATGCGCGAGCGCAACGCCTCGATCGCGTTGCAGAAGGACGCAACCCTCCAGCACAGCGCCTCGCTCGATGTGACCAACGATGTGGTTGCCCGCCTGAACACCGCACTGCCGCGCGTTTCCACCACGCCGCCGGTCGCTACGGCACCTGCGCCACGCTGATTCCGGCTGTGGGAGGGCAGGGCATGAGCCTCGATATCAAGGCAGTCATGGCCTGCCTTCCGCATCGGTTTCCCATGTTGCTGGTGGATCGGGTTGAATCGCTTCACCCTGACCAGTCGATTGTGGCCATTAAGGCTGTGTCGATGAACGAGCCGTATTTTCAGGGGCATTTTCCCGATCGGCCGATTATGCCGGGCGTGCTGATTGTGGAGGCGCTCGCGCAGGCGGCTGGCATATTGGCGGTTGAGTCGCTCAATCTGCGCGGATCGGGAAAACTGGTCTATTTCATGGCGATAGAGGAAGCCAAATTCCGCAAGCCGGTGGCGCCTGGCTGCCTTTTGAAGCTGGAAGTGGGCTTTCTTCAGCGGCGCGCGTCGGTTTGCAAATTTGCGGGCCGGGCGATGCTGGATGGGGTTGTGGCGGCAGAAGCGCGCTTTACCGCCATGGTCGCGGATGCGACCAGCTGATGAAATGCTCGCGGATGCGACCAGCTGATGAAATGCTCGCGGATGCGACCACCTGATGAAATGCTCGCGGACGCACCGGCCTGAACAACAAGCCCGGGTAATGCGTTTCAACCTTCGAAGGGAGAAAGCGCATTACCCGGACTCTATATCCAATCCACCGAATCTGATCCGATCCGGTGAACAGGACTCAATCGAGAGAATGCGGCCTTGAGCGCGAACCTTCGCGGCTCAGGAGTGCAATCAGGGCAATGACGGCAACAGCTGCTGCCATTTCACCCCAGCCAAAAATTTGTTCAAACATAGCGCCACTCCTGTTGTGAGTGTCTTACACGGCGGCGTGGGCGCTTCCGGGGAGGGAGGACGGACCGCGCTGCTGCAATGCACAATAACGCAAAATCCTTAACATTCAATAAGGATTCGGCTGGCCAGTGGAGTCGTTCGAGAATTGCCGCAGATCGTCCGGGCTGTTGATATTTGCAGGATTTCCGAGGTCCACGCGCCGGGCCTGGCTGATTTCCAGCCATTCCCGCATCGAAATTGCGCCTTTCTCCACCAAAACGGCTTCCAATTGTGTCAATAACGTAACAGGCCACAGGCCGAGCAGCCATTGTCTTTCCGCCACAGTGGGCGGGAATATTGGCTGCACTGCATCAATTTTTCCACCGGCCAGCCGTTCCGGCAGCCGATCCGGCAGGTTCGGCATATCGCAGGGGGCCAGCAGCACGGCCCGATGTCCGCGAATCGTCGCATAATGCAGCGCGGCTGCCAGACCGCCCAATGGCCCAAGACCGGGCGCCGGGCGATCGGTAAGCGCGGGATAGCCGCCCCAGGCTCTGCCGCAGATCGCCAGCTCATCGCAACAGGGCTGCAAGGCTGCGGCAACATGCGCGATGAGGGGCTGGCCATCCAGCAACGCCAGCGCCTTGTCGGCGCCGAAACGGCGGCCGGTGCCGCCGGCAAGGATAGCGCCCAATATCAATGAATTATTCACGCACGATATGGACCAGCAGCGCGCCTTCGGCGACCTGCGCGCCCTGGGCGATGCCGACGCTTTCGACGATGCCATCAAAAGGCGCGGTGAGCCGATGTTCCATCTTCATCGCCTCCAGCACCAGCAGCCGGTCGCCGGCGGCCACCCTGTCGCCGGGGGCGACGTGCAGGCTGATAACCTTGCCGGGCATGGGCGCGGTGATGCTCCCATCGGCCGGGCCGGCGCTGCTCTGGCCATCCCACAGCGGGTTGCGGCGGTGCAGCGTCCAGGCTTCACCCGATGCGCGCAGTTCGACGCCGTCGTCGCCCGCGAACATGAAAGGCGGCGTCTGTCCGCTGGCGGCCCATTGGCCATCCCGCTTGTGCAGGGCAACCGGCGCACCGGTATCGACCGTGACGCTGGCCGCATCGCCGCTGACGGCCACCAGGCAATTGTGCATCCGGCCGTCAGCCGTCCACAGGCCGAGCGATGTTGCGGCCGGCAGGTTGAGGCGGAACGGGCGCTGGAACAGGCCGGTGGATGGGGCGGAAGCCACGATGCCTGCGGCCACAACGGCGATCAGATCGTCCGGCACGGCGCGGGTTTCGAACAGCGCCGCCTCATGCTGCGGGATGAAGCCGGTGTGCACATCTCCGGCGACAAAGGCCGGGTGGCTGGCCAGTCGCGCGAGGAAGCCGCGATTGGTGGTGACGCCTTCGACCCGCGTGCCATCAAGCGCGCGGACCAGCTTCTGCCGGGCCTCGTCCCGCGTGGCGCCGCCGGTGATTATCTTGGCAATCATCGGATCATAATGCACCGTGACCTCGGACCCGGCGGCTACGCCGGTGTCGATGCGGGCCTCACCGAAATCGAGACGCTGCAAGCGGCCGATGGACGGCAGGAAGCCATTATCCGGGTTTTCGGCATAAAGCCGGGCTTCCATCGCATGGCCCCGGCATTCGATCGCGTCCTGCATCAGCGGCAGCATTTCGCCCCGTGCGACGCGAATCTGCCACTCGACCAGATCCAGCCCGGTGACATATTCGGTGACCGGATGTTCGACCTGGAGCCGGGTGTTCATCTCCATGAAGTAGAATTTCGGGTCGCCGGCGGCGTCCGCATCGTCCATGTCCAGAATGAATTCGATGGTGCCGGCATTTTCATAGCCGATGGCCATGCCCGCCGTGATGGCGGCAATGCCCAGCGTTTCGCGCAGCGTGGGCGAGAGGCCGGGGGCAGGGGCCTCCTCCACCACCTTCTGGTNNCGGCGCTGGATCGAGCAGTCGCGCTCGAACAGGTGGACGACATTGCCATGCGCATCGCCGAAAATCTGCACTTCGACATGGCGCGGGCGCTGGATCAGCTTTTCCAGCATCACGCCATCATTGCCGAAGGCGGCTTCGGCCTCGCGCTTGGCGGCGAGCAGGGCTTCGGTGAACTGGCCCTTGTGCGCCACCGGGCGCATGCCCTTGCCGCCACCACCCGCCACCGCCTTGATGAGCAGCGGATAGCCGACGATGTCGGCCATGCGTTCCAGCCTGGCGAGCGACTGGTCCTCGCCCTGATAGCCGGGCGTCACCGGCACGCCGGCGGCCTTCATCCTGGCCTTGGCGCTGTCTTTCAGTCCCATCACGCGGATGGCGTCGCCGGCCGGGCCGACAAAGGTGAGGCCGGCAGCGCGCACAGCATCCGCGAATTCCGCATTTTCTGAAAGGAAGCCATAGCCGGGGTGGATGGCATCAGCCCCGCTGGATTTTGCGGCGGCCAATATGCGGTCTGCCAGCAGATAGGATTCGCGCGCCGGGGCCGGGCCGATATGCACGGCTTCGTCAGCCGCCTGCACATGGAGCGCGGCGGCGTCGGCATCGGAATAGACAGCGACGGTTGCAATGCCCATGGCGCGGGCGGTGCGGATGATGCGGCAGGCGATTTCGCCGCGATTGGCGATGAGAAGCTTTTTCATGTCCATCACATCCGGAACAGGCCGAAGCGCGTGGCCTCGACCGGGGCGTTGAGGGCAGCCGCGAGACTGAGCGCGATCACCGGGCGCGTATCTTCCGGCGCGATAATGCCATCATCCCACAGGCGGGCGCTGGCATAATAGGGATTGCCCTGTCGCTCATACTGGTCGCGGATCGGCGCCTTGAAGGCTTCCTCCTCTGCCGCCGATCTGAAGCCGCCGGATTTGACGGTGGCGAGCACGGCCGCCGCCTGTTCGCCGCCCATCACGCTGATGCGCGCATTCGGCCACATCCACAGGAAACGCGGGGAATAGGCCCGGCCGCACA
>DITZ01000079.1 GCA_002422985.1 Sphingomonadales bacterium UBA6171 | reverse complement strand
CACCTGCATGGGCAAAGCATGATCACCACAATGACGGTGACAGGCCCGGCGTGTGGCTTGATGTGCTTGATCTGCCCATTATTTCCGCGTTGAAGCAGATGGCTTACCGCGTCCCGAATACCAAGTCGCAGGAGTTGGACAGCGGCCCCCGCAGTGATGGGGATAGTCGTACGCCATTTCTGAGGCGATCTGGCAGCACAGCAACCGCTGGCAGCCCGCCGCTGCGTTTTCCCTGGGCCGAAACCGAGGCGGAGCTGTTGCGTCAGGCGTCGCAGGGGGTCGATCCTTGCGATGGCGTGATGATGGAATATTTCGATCCATTCACCGGTGAATCGATTTTTCCAACGCTCAGCTGCAACATAAGGTTGCTGCCCCCTGGATTTACCGGCGCCGAACATCGCCGGACTGCCAGCTCGCTTTGCTATGTCATGGAGGGAAGTGGCACGACCAGCATCGAGGGCTATCCCGATATAGACTGGAAGGAGCGCGATGTCTTTGCTTTGCCCAACTGGGTCTGGCACGCGCATCGCAACCGGTCCACCGACGATCGGGCATTGCTGTTCGTGGTGACCGAGGCTGCCTTGCTCCGCTTCATGGGAATAGATCGTATGGAGTTGCGTTAGAGCGCTTTTCGCCCATTTTGACCCAGCGTGACGCGGTCGGAATGGGTGGAAACCGCTCTGGCTTGGCGAAAAAGTTGGGCACTACCACCAACCCCGTCGGGTGACGATGAGCGGGTTGTCAGCGGTGCCGCAGCTGCCTGCCCAGCTGCTTGCTATTGCCAGGCGGTCAGGTCATCCGCTTGATGAGATACCGGCTGATCACGCCATAGGTGGGCTGAATTGCCCCCCGCTCGATCGTCCTGGTGCGCGCCGTTTTGCGGGCTCTGGTCAACAGTGATGACCGGCCGGGCGACTTCCGGTTCACCTGGCCCTTCTGGCCCTATGGTATCGAAGCGTAGCCCGGGGGCCATCATAATCCCCACGAAATAATCACCACGAAGCCAAAGTGGCACCGCGTTCGCAAATCTCCCACAGCCTGCAATCTTGAATCGCATGAACAATGCCATGGAGACGCTCCCGAGAGTCAAAGCCTAGGCCGTGTTGACAAAAGAATTCAACCACATTCTTGCGGCGGCCAGATTGAGGAAGCTCTCGAACGACAGGACGGTCTTGTCATAGCGAGTAGCGATGCGGCGTTGCTGTTTGAGTTTGGCGAACATGCGCTCGACGCGGTTGCGATCCTTGTAGCGCCGATAGTCAGGGTGACTGGGCGCTTTCCGGTTTGAACGCGGCGGGATGATGGGCAGGATGCCGCGCATGAGCAGATTTTCGCGGAACTTGTCGCCATCATAGCCTTTATCGGCCAGCAGCGCCTTGGGCTTGGGCAGCGGCAGGGCCATCAGGTCATCGGCAGATGTATAGTCGGATGCCTCGCCGCCAGTCAGGATGAAACCGAGAGGGAGTCCCTGATTTTCACAGCGGGCGTGGATTTTCCTCGTAAAGCCGCCGCGTGATCGACCAAAAGCGTTCGCACAAGCCCCCCTTTTCCGCCCGCTGCCGAGACATGGCCGCGAACCGTGGTGCTGTCGATTATGTGTTGCCAATCGTCGGTCAATCCCAGATCGACCAGCGTTTGCAGCAAGGCATCCCCTTGAATCAGAACTCAACCCGTTTGGGAATCCCTTATGTCAACACGGCGTAGTGGACCAAATCTGACGGTTGAGTCTTGGGGGATTCTCACCGGCGGCATAGCGTGCGAGTCTGGCTCATGCGTACCGATCTTTCAGTTTCGCCATCAGATCATCGCCGCTTGGAGGGGCTGGTTCACGATCACAGCGCCGCCCGGAAGCTCGCCTGGCAGGCCAGAATCTTTCTGCTCACCGCCTCGGGGATCGCTGTCAACAACATCATTTAGCGGACTGGCAAGTCGAAGACCTGCGTCTGGCGCGGGCAGCATCGATTTGCCGAAGAGGGCGTGGACGGTCTGCTTCGCGACAAGATGCGGCCCTCGCGCATCCCGCCGCTCGGGTCCGAGGTGACCGAGCGCGTCGTCGCGTGACCCTGAGCAAATCTCCTCACGAGGCAACCCACTGGACTGCGCGATGATGGCCGCGGCGAGCGGGATCAGCGTCAGTTCGGCCCAGCGCATCGGCGCGCGCATAGGCTTCAGCCGCATCGCGTGCGGTTCAAAATGGCGGAGTCGGAGGGATTCGAACCCTCGGTGCCGGTTACCCAGCACGGCAGTTTAGCAAACTGCTGGTTTCAGCCACTCACCCACGACTCCGAGCGTCTGGCAGACGCGGGGCTATAGAGGGGCCGGGCGGGGGACGCAACGGCTGTGTTACGCCGCGTTTCCCGCCCCGCCGGTCAGCGGCCGATGCCCGTCAATTGCAGGCCGTGGCGGGCCATTTCTTCCGGGCGATAGACGTTGCGCAGGTCCACCACGATGGGCGATTTCAGCAGCGCCTTCACCTTGGCGAGGTCCAGCGCGCGGAAGGCATCCCATTCGGTCACCAGCACCATCGCATCGGCGCCATCCAGCGCTTCATATGGGCCGGCCGCATAGGTCACCTTGTCGATCACCAGCTTGGCCTGTTCGATGCCTTCGGGATCATAGGCAACGACCCTGGCGCCGGCGTCCTGCAACGTCTGGATGATGCTGATGGCCGGCGAATCGCGCATGTCGTCCGTGTTGGGCTTGAAGGTGAGGCCGAGCACGGCCACCGTCTTGCCGCGCACGCTGCCGCCGGCGGCCTGGATCACCTTGCGGCCCATGGCGCGCTTGCGATTGTCGTTGATGGTGGCGACCGCCTCCACGATTCGCACCGGCGAATCATAGTCCTGCGCGGTTTTCACCAGCGCCAGCGTATCCTTGGGGAAACAGCTGCCGCCGTAACCGGGCCCGGCGTTCAGGAATTTGGAGCCGATGCGCTTATCAAGCCCGATGCCGCGCGCCACATCCTGCACATCGGCGCCAACCTTTTCGCACAGGTCCGCCATTTCATTGATGAACGTGATTTTCGTGGCGAGGAAGGCGTTGGCGGCATATTTGGTCAGCTCGGCCGTGCGGCGGCTGGTGACCATGATCGGCGCCTGATTGAGATAGAGCGGGCGATACACTTCCTCCAGCACCGTTTGCGAACGCTGGTCTTCCACGCCGATGACGATACGGTCCGGCCGCTTGAAATCGCCGATCGCAGCCCCTTCACGCAGGAATTCCGGGTTGGAGGCGACGCCGAATTCGGCGGTCGGGTTGGTGTCGCGCATCAGCCGTTCCACCTCGTCTCCGGTGCCGACCGGCACGGTGGACTTGGTAACGATAACGGCGAACTGCTTCAGATTGGCGGCGATTTCCCTGGCGGCCGCATAGACATAGGAAAGATCGGCATGGCCGTCTCCCCGGCGCGAGGGCGTGCCAACCGCGATGAAGATGGCGTCTGCGCCATCCATGCCTTCTTCCAGGCTGGTGGTGAAGCTCAGTCGGCCGGCCTTCACATTGTTGGCGACCAGCGCGTCCAGCCCCGGTTCGTAGATCGGCATGATATTCTGATGCAGCCGCTCGATCTTGGTTGCATCCTTGTCAACGCAGACGACCTGATGCCCGAAATCCGCGAAACAGGCCCCCGAAACAAGCCCCACATAGCCCGAACCAATCATCGCAATGCGCATGGATCATCCTCATGTCTTGGCGGGCCGCATGGGCCTGCCCCTATTGCCAGCCGGGTTCCAGTGCCCGCAACGGCGCGCCGCGTCTAGCCGCAAGTGGCGCAAAAACCGCGACAAGCAGCAAGAAAATGCTGCGATGCGGCATAAATGTTCAATTGGCAGCCGAGTTGGGCGATGCAGGCAGCGCTTTCCCGGCGGGTGCGGCCAGTGCAGGGGCGGCGGCGGGCGCAACCGGCAACGCCGCGGCGGCGATCGCGGTCGTCATGCCCTGCTCCAGCCGCAGCAGCGCCATGTCTGCCGCAGCCAGCCGGCGGGCATCCTGCAACCATAATCTGCTCTCCGTCGTGGTCGCGGCCGGGGCCAGCGTGCGGATGGCACCGTCCAGATCGTTGGTCAGCAGGGCGGCGCGCGCCTTCGCCGCCACTTCCGTCACCGGCAGCTGCGATTCCCGCACCTCCACCAGTCCGGTCAGCCGGTTGCGCATCCTGTCCCACCAGCCGGACGGGGCCAGCGGGGCGGCGGCTTTCAGTTCCAGCCGGGCGGCGAGGCTCTGGCGCGTAACCGGCGCACTGTTCCAGGCGGAGAGCGCCGCCACAGCCTCCGGGTCGGCCAGCGCGAAGCGGCGCTCCACCGCGCCCATCAACGGCCCGAGCATCCGGCCGCTGTCAACCATCCGGCGCACCGCTGTCAGCAGCAGCAGCTCACGCACCTGCTCCACCAGCAGTTGCGATTCGCCGCTGCTGGCGGCCATGCCGGCCACAATGCCGTCGATGCGCCGGGCGGCGTTGCTGTCGGCCTCCGCCAGCCGGTTGAGCATGGCTTCCAGTGCGGCGATTCGCGCGTCTGTTGCGGCGGCGGCCGGCGCTGCGCTGTCATCCGGCTTGGCGTCTGCCTGCGTCGATCGGGCCTCCAGCGCGTCCAGCCGGTCGTTCAGTGCGCGCATACGCTCGGCTTCCGCCGCGGACAGGCCGGGCAGCGGCTCGCCCTGCAAGGCTTCGGGCATCGCGCCGCGCACCCTTTGTTCCGCCCAGGGGCTGGCGATCAGGCCGATCAGCAGCGCGGCGAGCGCCACCAGCAGCAGCCAGGGCCAGATCGATCGCGCCGGCGCCACCGGTGCCGATGGTCGCCCGACGCGTTCGGAAGCCGCCAGCGAGCGGGCGACCAGCCGGTCCAGCTCTGCATCTTCGCTCGTTCCACGCGCTTCGGTGCCGCGCCCATTGCCTTGTTCAGCCATGCGCATCTTCCTGCCACAGCCGCTTCGCCGCCGCAAAGAGTAAGGCTTCGGTCGGCGCATCGGCCACCGCCACCGCCCGCCAGCCGGGGCCGGCGGCGGCGGCCACCGCGCGGCTGAGCGTCACCAGCCGCAGTTGCGCCCGCTGAAGCCCGGCCGCATCGGCCAGCGCGGCAAACAGCCCGGCGGTGCGGGGCGAGAACAGGCTGGTCGCCATAACATCGGCCCCTGCCAGCGCCGCCACCACCGGCGGCGGCAGGGCCTCCACCGTGCGCGCGGCATAGACGGGCAGATGCGTCAGCCGCACGCCGCGCGGCAGGCAGAGGGCCGCGCGATCCATGCCGCCCACCTGCAACAGGCGCCGCGCGCCACCGGCGACCGCCAGCGCCAGCGCGGCGCTGCCATCGGCCGCGCCCATGGCGCGCACATCAAAGCCGGCGGCCCGCGCCGCATCCGCCGTGCGCGCGCCCACCGCATAGGTCGGCAGCGCCGCATAGGCCGGGATGGCCGACAGCGCGCGGGCCAGTGGCGGTGCCTCTGCACTGGTGAACAGCAGCGCGTCGGGCAGCGTCGCCGGCGGGTGCCAGGCGATCGGCTCGATGCGCAGCAGGGGGGCGATGAGCGGCGTGAAGCCAGCAAGCCGCGCCGCTGCCGCCGTGCGCTGCGCGGCCGGCCATGGCCGGGTAATCAGCAGCTGGCCGTTCAACCGCCATCTTCCGGCAATGGGCGGGCCGCTTCCGGCGACGGGTGGCTGGCCGCTTCCGGCGACGGGTGGCTGGCCGCTTCCAGCGACGGGGGGTGGCTGGCCGCTTCCAGCGACTGGCGAATGGCCGGCGTGGCGCGGGCAAGCAGCCTTTCGGCCAGCGCCAGCCCCAGCGCGCGCGCTTCCGCCAGCGTTGCCAGCACGGGCGTTGCCAGCGAATCGCGCAGCCGGTCTGCCCCGTCCGGACTGTAAAGGTCGGCGCGCAGCGTCCAGCCGCCGGCATCGCCCATGGCATGGGCGGCGACCGCCGTGTGGCAGGAACCGCCCAGCCCTTCCAGCAGGCCGCGCTCCGCGGCCACCGCCAGCCGTGTCGGCCAATGATCGATGCCGGCCAGCAGCGTCAGCATCGCGGCATCATCGGCGCGGCAGGTGATGCCAACCGCGCCTTGCGCCACCGCCGGCAGCCAGTCCGCCAGGTCCAGCGCGACACCGGCGTCCACGCCCAGCCGGTCCAGCCCGGCCGCCGCCAGAAAGGTCGCGGCCACCGCGCCATCGGCCACCTTCTGCAACCGGCCGGCCACATTGCCCCGCAGGATCGCCACCCGCAGGTCCGGCCGCGAATGCAGCAGCTGCG
Source organism: Sphingomonadales bacterium UBA6171 (assembly GCA_002422985.1). GTDB lineage: Bacteria > Pseudomonadota > Alphaproteobacteria > Sphingomonadales > Sphingomonadaceae > Sandaracinobacteroides. The sequence goes on along the minus strand of DITZ01000079.1, from coordinate 6,127 downwards.
CAGTGCGGCGCGGGCTGGCGGTGCCGACGATCGCCCCGTCCGCGATGTCGGCCAGCGACAACGCGCCGATCAGCCTGTCCCGCACATCCGCGCGTGGCAGCATCGCCGCCAGCGCCAGGCCGGGCGCCAGCTGCGTCTCCACATCCTTCATCGAATGCACCGCTGCATCGATTTCGCCATCCAGCAGCGCCCGGTCCAGCTCGCGGGTCCACAGCGCCTTGCCGCCGATCTCGCGCAGCGCCCGGTCCTGCACCCGGTCGCCCGTGGTGCTCATCGGCACGATGGCGGCCCCGGCCGAGCCGGCCGTCGCCAGCGCATCGGCCGTCATCCGCGCCTGCGCCAGTGCCAGCGGGGAAGCACGGCTGCCCAGACGCAGTCCGGCACGGGCGGCGGCTGCCTTATTGTCATGAAGCTCGTTCATCCGCGCTTCATGGCGCTTTTACAAGGATAGGCCAAGATACCGGGAATCCGGCATTCCGGACGCGTCAAAGCGTGTAAGGCGTGCGACGGATACTGGTGGCCATTGTCTATCATCGGGCTTGCAAATAGGCGCGCCCATGCTATTTCTTCGCCCGCACCATCCGAGCGACGGGTCGTCCGGGATTCGGCTGGGGCTTGCGGCGCGAGGCTTTAGACCGGACGGCCGCAAGGTCCGGGCAATTGCCCACAAGGAGGTTTGGGAACATGAACAAGATCCTGACGCTGGCCGCCGTTGCCAGCCTCGCCCTGGTCGCCGCTTGCGGTGAAAAGGCTGCTGTTGACGCTGCTGCCGAGAACACGGCTGACGCTGCTGCTGCAACGGCTGACGCCGCTGCCGTGACCGCCGACGCTGCTGCCACCACTGCCGATGCGGCTATGGACGCTGCTGCGGCCGACGCTGCTGCTGCCACCGGCGAAGCCGCTGCTGCCGTTGAAGGCGCTGCTGCCGACGTGAAGGCCGCTGCTGCCGACGTGAAGGCCGCTGCCAAGTAAGGCAAACGCCTCGACCCCGGTCGAAATATAAGGGGCCGCGGAGTGATCCGCGGCCCCTTTTTCGTTGTTTGGGATTCGGGGTGGGATTGGGGCATCAGGTGGCCAGGAAGGGGCGTGGCAAAGCCACGGCAGAGAAGTTGGGCGTGGCTTTGCCACGGCTGCCAAACTGGGCGTGGCTTTGCCACGGCTGCCAAACTGGGCGTGGCTTTGCCACGCCATCGGCCCTGTCATTTGCGGGGGGCCCGCAAATGCAGGCCAGCCGGATCTTCGGCAAGCCCGGGAGTGAACGGCGAAATCGCTGGGCAATTTCCCTGTTGATCCCGGCCGTCTTCGATCAAATCTCCACCTGGCTCCCCAGCTCCACCACGCGATTGGTCGGCAGGTTGAAAAACTCCATCGCGCTCTCCGCGTTCCGCAGCATCCAGGCGAACAGCTTTTCGCGCCAGATCGCCATGCCCGGCCGGGCAGAGGGCAGCAGAGTCTGGCGGGCGAGGAAGAAGCTGGTGTCCATCATGCGGATCGCCGGGCCGCAATTTTCCACCAGTTTCAGGGTCGCCGGAATGTCCGCCTGCTGCATAAAGCCATAGCGGATGATCATCCGGTAGAAATGCTCGCCAAGGTCCCGCACTTCCACCCGGTCCTCCAGGTCCACATAGGGCACTTCGTCGATAATCACTGTCAGGATCAGGATGCGCTCGTGCAGCACCTTGTTGTGCTTCAGATTGTGCAGCAGCGCCGGCGGCACACCACTGGCCGCCGTGGTCATGAACACCGCCGTGCCCGGCACGCGCACCGCCGTGCGCGATGCGGATTTGATGAACACATCCACCGGCATAGCGGCCTCCTTCAGCCGCTCCTGCATCAGGAAGCGGCCGCGGGACCAGGTGGTCAGCAGCGTGAAGGCGATGAGGCCAATCAGCAGCGGGAACCAGCCGCCTTCGGGGATTTTCGTGAGGTTGGCGGCAAAATAGGCACCATCGATAATCACATACAGGCCGATCACCAGCCCGGCGAGCCAGCGGTTCCATTTCCAGACGGAGACGATGAGAATGCCCATCATGCAGGTGGAAATGAACATCGTGCCGGTGACGGAAATGCCATAGGCCGCCGCCAGGTTGGACGAGGTTTCAAAGCCCAGCACCAGCATGATGACCAGCACCAGCAGCGACCAGTTGATGAAGGGAATATAGACCTGCCCCTGCGCGCGCGCCGAGGTGTGCAGGATGCGCAGGCGCGGCAGATACCCCAGCTGCACGGCCTGCCGCGTGATCGAAAAGGCCCCCGAAATCACCGCCTGAGAGGCAATCACCGTCGCCATGGTCGCCAGCACCACCAGCGGCAGGCGCAGTTCCTCCGGCGCCAGCAGGAAGAAGGGATTGCGGATCGCGGTCGGGTCCGTCAGCAGCAGCGCGCCCTGCCCCAGATAGCAGAGCATCAGCGACGGCAGCACCACGCTGAGCCAGCTGAGCCGGATGGGATTGCGGCCGAAATGGCCCATGTCGGCATAAAGCGCCTCCGCCCCCGTGACCGACAGCACCACGGACGACAGCGCCAGGAAGGCCAGCAGCTTGTCGGACAGGAAGAAATTGAGCGCATGATGCGGCGACAGGGCACCCAATATGCCCGGATTATCGACGATGTTCAGCAGCCCAAGGCCCGCCAGCACGAGAAAATAGACAAAGGTTATCGGACCGAACAGCGCCCCCACCCGTGCCGTGCCAAAGGCCTGAATCAGGAACAGCGCCAAGATGATGCTGATGGAAATGGGCAGCACCAGCGGCTGCAACCCGGCCTGCACCACCGTCAGCCCCTCCACCGCCGACAGCACCGAAATCGCCGGCGTGATGATGCTTTCGCCAAAAAACAACGCCGTCGCCAATATGCCCAGTATCGCCACCAGCGGTGCCCAGCTTTTGCCATGGCCGTGCCGCATCAGCAGCGCCTGCAGGGCAATGGTGCCGCCCTCGCCGCGATTGTCGGCGCGCAGGATGATGGTGACATATTTCACCGTCACGATCATCATCATCGTCCAGAAAATCAGGCTGATAATGCCGAAAACATGCGGCTCGTCCACCGGCAGCGGATGGTGGCCGATGAAGGTTTCGCGCAGGGCATAAAGCGGGCTGGTGCCGATGTCGCCGAACACCACGCCCAGCGCACCCAGCATGAGCTTGCCCATGCCATCCTTGCTCTGGCCGTGGCCATGATCCTTGGCTGTCGCTGCCTCGGTCATGCCCGGAACCTCATCATGGCGCACTTGGCCGCCGGCACTGATTCAATGGTCACAGACCCACCGCATTGACGGCCCCTTAGGGGTCAGATTATTCTGCGGTAGCAGCAATTCGCGCATGCAGCAATCGGCACCCGTTCAGGCCGGATTACAGCCGCCGCCCTGCTTGCGCACAGGCCTTCGGGCCGGGCGCGCCTGCAAGCACTGCGACAGCCGGCTGTGGTTGTGATGACGAACCCGGATCATGCGGATTCTCGCTGCTTTTCAGCCGCCCGTGCTGCCGGCCATCGCCTGTGCCCGTTCGGCCATGGCCAGTTGCTGCTCCACCGTCGGTCGCCAGGGCGCGTCGGCGGGGCTGCGGGCCAGCAGCGCACGCCAGACCTCCCGCGCGCGCGCCACCTCGCCCGTCTGCATCCAGGCCAGCCCCAGATAGAAGGCCGGCGCCGGGTGCGCCGGATCGAGCCGGCTGGCCCGATCAAAGGCAAGGCGCGCGGCCGGCACAACCTCGCCTTCTGCATGGGCTGTCAGCGCCACGCCCAGCTGCACCCACAGGTTCACATCCTCCGGCGCCGCCGCAATCGCGGATTCCAGCACAGTGACGGCGGCGGCCGTTTTGTCCTGCCGCAGCAGCGAGTCCGACAAAGTGAGCCAGGCGCGCACATCGCCGCGATCATCCAGCAGCGCGGCGGACGCTTTCTCCGCCTCTGGCGTGACATCAGGGTTGATGACAAGCGGCGGCGCGGGCGACGCGGGCATGTCCGGCGCGCCGCGCCACAGATAGCCGGCCAGACCGATGAGCAGGGCGAGCGCCACCAGGATGGCGGGCAGCGCCTTCACCGGCGGATCCTGCGCGCCAGCAGCAGGCCGCCCGCCAGCAGCAGCAGCAGGGGCGCGGCCCACAGCAGCATGGTTTCGGCGCGGGCCGGCGGCACGAAGCTCACCCAGTCGCCATAGCGTTCGACAAACAGCGCCCGCACGGCCGCCGGCGACTCGCCCGCAGCGATGCGCTGGCGCACTTCGGTGCGCATCGCCTGTGCCTGCGGGGCGTTTGAATCGGCGATGGACTGGTTCTGGCAGGTGAGGCAGCGCAGTTCGTGCATCAGCGCCACCGCCCGCGCCTCTGCCGTGCCGTCGGCGAGCGGCGTATCAGGCGGCGCTACCGGCTCCGCCCCGGCCAGCGGGGCAGCCAGCAGCAGCAGGGCGAGGAACAGCGCCCTCATCGTGCCGCCTCCAGCCGGGCCAGCAGGTCGGGCACATGTTCCGCGCGGATTTCCCCCAGATGCTGGTGGCGGATGATGCCGTTGCCATCAATCACATAGGTTTCCGGCACGCCGGATGCGCCGAAGCCCAGCATGGCCAGCCCGCCGCCATCGGCACCGATGCGCTGGAACGGGTTGCCATGGCGCGCCAGAAAGGCCGCCACATCGGCCGGCTGATCGCGCACTGCGATGCCGTGGATGGCCGCGCCGCGCCTGGCCATGGCCTCCAGCTGCGGCGCTTCCACCGCGCAGGGCAGGCACCAACTGGCGAAGATATTGACCAGTTGCGGCTGGCCGGTCCTGAGATCGGCTGACGACAGGCCGGGGCGGCCGCCCGTGCCCGCCAGCGCGAAATCCGGCACCGGCTTGCCGATCATCCGGCTGACAACAACCGCCTGCGGTGGCCGGCCAAGATTGCCCGCGAACAGCGCGATCAGCCCGGCAAACAGGATCAACGGCAGCACCCACAGCAGCCGCTTCATGCCCGCGCCCACTTTGTCTTGCGCCGTCGTGCGCCACCCAGCGCCACCAGCCCGCCGATCGCCATCAGCACGGCGCCCCACCAGATCAGCCGCACCATCGGCTTCACCCACAGATGCACCTGCCAGCGGCCTTCGCCATCCGGCTTGCCCAGCACCGTATAGACTTCCCCCGTCCACCAGCCGGCGCGGCCGGATTCCGTGGTTTCCATCGTCTGCGCCACGAATTTGCGCTGTTCGGGGTGGACGATGCCCACGGGCCTGCCATGGCGTTCAATCGCCAGTGTCGCCTGCACCGCTGTCCAGTTGGGGCCGGCGGTGGGGCGCACATCCTGCATTTCCACCTGCCATGGCCCCATCACCACCCGCTCGCCCGGCTGCATCGTCACCAGCGCCTCGCGCTGAAACGCGCCGGATGCGGTGATGCCCAGCATCGTCACCGCCACGCCCAGATGCGCCAGCGCCATGCCGGCGATGTTCCAGCTGAGGCCGCGCTTCAGCAGCATGGCGATGCTGGCCGCGGCCAGCCAGCCGGTGGCGGCAAAGCCCGCCAGCGCGCCAACCCCGCGCGCGCCGAACAGCAGCGCCGCCAGCACCGCCACAATCGCCAGCGCCGCCGCCGCTATCATCCGCCGCGCCAGATGGCCGGTGGCGCTGCGCCGCCAGCCGAGCCATGGCGCTATCCCCATCAGCACCGCCATCAGCAGGATCAGCGGCACGGTGGTGGCGTTGAAATAGGGCGGGCCGACGGATATCTGCGTGCCGTTCACCGCCTCCAGCGCCATGGGATAGAGGGTGCCGACGAACACCACGCCCAGCAGCGCCACCAGCAGCAGATTATTCGCCACCAGCGCCGTCTCGCGGCTCATCAGCGCGAACTGCCGGCCTTCGGCCACGCGGCCGGCCGCATAGGCATAGATGGTGAGCGCGCCGCCCACATAAAGCGCGAGCAATATCATCAGGAACAGGCCGCGCGTGGGATCGACCGCAAAGGCATGAACAGAGGTGAGCAGGCCGGAGCGGACGATGAACGTGCCCAGCATCGACAGCGAAAAGCCCGCGACCGCCAGCAGCAGCGTCCAGACGCGCAGGGCGTCGCGCCTGGCGACCACGGCGATGGAGTGGATGAGGGCAGTTGCCGCCAGCCAGGGCATCAGCGCGGCATTTTCCACCGGATCCCAGAACCA
>DITZ01000047.1 GCA_002422985.1 Sphingomonadales bacterium UBA6171 | reverse complement strand
GCGGCAAATCCAATCTGCTGGAGGCCATCCGCTGGGTGATGGGCGAATCGAGCGCGCGATCGCTGCGCGTGGCCGCCGGTGGCAGCGGCATGGACGATGTGATTTTCGCCGGCACCGCCAAACGCCCCAGTCGCAATCTGGCCGAGGTGAAGCTGGTGCTGGACAACAGCCGCCGCACCGCGCCACCCGCCTTCAACGCCGACGACCGGCTGGAAGTGACCCGCGCCATCGCGCGCGGCGAAGGCTCCAGCTACAGCGTCAACGGCCGCGACGTGCGGCTGAAGGATGTGCAACTGCTGTTCGCGGACGCCGCGACCGGCGCGCATTCCCCCGCGCTTGTCAGCCAGGGCCGGGTGGCCGCCATCATCGCCGCCCGCCCGACCGAACGGCGGCAGTTGCTGGAAGAAGCCGCCGGCATCAGTGGCCTTGCCGTTCGCCGCCGCGAGGCGGAGCAGCGGCTGAAGGCTGCCGACGCCAATCTGCTGCGGCTGGATGATGTGATGCGCAGCGCGGAAAGCCAGGCCAATGGCCTGCGGCGTCAGGCAAAAGCGGCGGAACGCTATCGCACGCTTTCCGCCGGCATCCGTGAACTGGAATCCGGCCTGATGCGCCTTGGCTGGGATCGCGCGATCCGGCAGCTTGCGGCCCGGGAAAGCGCGCAGAGCCAGGCGGAGGCCATGTTGCAGGAAGCGGTGGGCGCGGCCGCGCGCGCCGCTGCCGCACAGGCCAGCGCGTCGGCTGACCTGCCCGGCCTGCGCACGGCCGAGGCGTTTGCATCGGCCGGGGCGCAGCGCCTGCAAACGGAACGCGCAACGCTGCTGGCGGAGCGCGAGGCCATCAGCCGGCGGCTGCGCGATCTGGACGCCGCCATCGTCAACGCCACGACCGACCGGGCGCGGGAACAGGACCGCGCCCGCGACGCCGCCGCAACCCGCGCCCGGCTGGTGGAGGAGCGCAGCGGCGCAGAGGCCGCGCGGCAGGCGGCGCAGGCCGCCACGGCACCTTTGGCAGCGGCCGTATCCCAAGCCGAAAAAGACGCGACCGCCGCGGAGCGCGCGCTGGCGGCCGCGGTGGAAGCCCATGCCGCCATGGTGGCCGACGCCCGCAGCGTGCGGGCCACGGCCGAAGCGGCGCGCAACCGGGCCGAGCGTATCGAGGGCGAAACGGCGCGGCTGATGCGCGAGCGCGACAAGGCCGCCGAAGGGCAGGGCGTGGCAACACTCGCCACCGATCTGGCCAGCGCCGAAGCCGGGATGCAGGCCCATGCCGCGCAGGCGGAAGCCGCGCAGCAGGCGATTGCCGAGGCCGAGCGGCTGGCCGCCGCCGCCCGCGCCGCGGCCGAGGCGGTCGAACGCGCGCTCTCGGCTGCCCGCAGCGAAGTGGCGAGTCTGGAGGCGGAGGCGGCCGCGCTGGACCGTCTGAAGGCCGGTGCCGCGGCGACGGCGCGCCGCCGCGTGCCGCTGTCAGCCACGCCGGGCCATGAAGCCGCGCTGGCCGCCGCGCTTGGGGATGATGTGTTCGCCGCAATCGGTGCCGGCGACGGCGCGATCCGGCGCTGGCTGGGCGTGGCACCGGGTGCGGGCGACCCGCCCTTGCCCGATGGCGTGCGGCCGCTTCTGGCACAGACAACCGCCCCGCCGGCGCTCGCCCGCAGGCTGGCGCAGGTCGGCATCGTCGAAACGCCGCCAGACGCCGCGGTGCTGGCCGCGCTCGCCCCCGGCCAGCGGCTGGTGTCGCTGAACGGCTGGCTGTGGCGCTGGGACGGATTCGCCGCGCCGCCCGGTGGCGCGGCGGTGGCGGTGGCGGAATCGCTGGCGCAGGATAATCGCCGGCGCGAGATCGCCCAAGCGCTGGCCGATCCCCGCGCCCGCCGCGATTCGGCCGAAGCCGAGCTGGCCGCGCAGAAAGCATCGCTGGCAAGCGCACAGGAGGCCGAGCGCCGGGCCCGCACGGACCGCGCCACGGCTGAACGGGCGCGGGACGGTCTCGCCGCCCGCCTGTCCGGCCTGCGCGCAGCCGAGGCGCAGGCCGCCGCCCGCCTGCAAGCCCTTGTCGCTTCCATCGAACGCCTGTGCGCCGAAGGTGCCGCCGCGCGCGCGGAAGCGCTGGCCGCGCAAACCGCCGTGACCCAATTGCCCGACGCGTCGGTGGCGGCGGAAGCCGTGGCGGCCGCGCGCTCCCGCGCCGAACGCAGCCGCTCCACGCTGGCCGAAGCCCGCGCACAGGCGGCCGCGACCGAGAGGGCGCTGGCGGAATCGCAGGCGCGCATCACCCGGCTGGAGCGCGAACTGGCCGATTGGGAACGGCGGGACCGGGATGCGCAAAGCGCCACCGCCGCGCTCGATCAGCGCATCACCGCGCTTTATGCAGACCGATCCGCGATGGTGGCCGAACCGGCGGCCCGGGATGCGCGGCTGCACCTGCTGGAGGCGGACATCGCCACCGCCGAAGCGGCCCGCAGCGCGGCGGGCGAGGCGGTGCTTGCTGCTGAAATGCAGCTCGCCGATCTGGACCGTGCCGCCCGCGCTGCCGATCTCGCCGTGGCGGATCGCCGCGAAGCCCGCGCGACCGCCGCCTCGCTTGCCGCACAGGCGCGGGATAAGGTGGAGGCGCTGGCGGCCGAGGCGATGGAGCGGTTCGGCACCGCCCCCGGCACCATCGCCGCCCCGCCCGGCGTGGAGCTGGAGGCGCTGGAGGCCCGGCTTCAGGCGATGAGCGCCGAACGCGAGCGACTGGGCGTCGTCAATCTGCGCGCGGATATCGAGCTGGCGGAAATGGAAGCGGTGCTGGCGACGCAGACGCGCGAGAAAGCCGAGCTGGAAACCGCCATCGCCCGGCTGCGCGGCTCCATCGGATCGCTGAACCGGGAGGGCCGCGCCCGACTGCTGGCGGCCTTTGCAGCGGTGGACCGGCATTTCCGCGAGCTGTTCGTCACGCTGTTTGGCGGCGGCGCGGCGGAACTGAGCCTTATCGAATCCGATGATCCGCTGGAAGCGGGTCTGGAAATCCGTGCGCAACCGCCCGGCAAGAAGCTGCAATCCCTCTCCCTTTTGTCGGGCGGCGAACAGGCGCTGACGGCCATCGCGCTCATTTTCGGTCTGTTCCTCACAAATCCGGCACCGATCTGCGTGCTGGACGAGGTGGACGCACCGCTTGATGACGCCAATGTGGAGCGCTTCACCCGGCTGCTGGAACATATGGCGGGTGCCACCGACACGCGATTCCTGATCGTGACACATAATGCCGTCACGATGGCAGCCATGCACCGGCTCTATGGGGTCACCATGGCGGAACCGGGCGTCAGCCAGCTTGTGAGCGTGGACCTGGCCGAAGCCGGGCGCATCATGGAGCAGAGCTGAGCCATGTGGCCGATGTGTCGCAGCCATGCGCGCCCGGTCCGTCGCTTGACCTTTGGGACAAGCGCCTCTAACGGCAGGGTCGCTTCGGCGGCCTGTTGCATTGCGGCATCAGGGCCGGCGGGGTTCCATGGATGCTGGCGCTGCACTATGTGGACGCTGGCAGTTGATGGCGTGATGAAGCGTTGGGCCGAAAGGGCCGATCTTGCCTGAACCGACCGATAGTCCAGACCTCGACCCATTCGAGGAACGGCTGCGGGCAGCAAAGGCAAAGTTCGATCCGGCTCCGCGCGACGTCGCCGTTTCAGCTCTTGCCAGGGGAACCCGCCATGCCTTTGAAATCGCAGCCACCACTTTGGTGGGCGCAGGCCTTGGCTGGTGGCTCGACCGATGGTTGGGCACAAAGCCCTGGGGCTTTCTGCTGCTGCTCCTGCTGGGGGTGGCCGCCGGCTTCTGGAATCTCCTGAAGGCGGTGAATGCGGAAACCGCTGCCTTGCGGCAGCAGAAACAGGATGCAGACGCCGGTCAGAACGGGCCAGCCGAACGAGACACTGAAGCCTGAAGCCAAAGAGTGGCACAGGGGAACTAAGGGGACTGAAGCAGAAGTGGCCAATCCGCTCGAACAGTTCACGATCAAGCGCTATGCGGAGCTTGGTGCCGGCCCGGTTGATGCGGCCTTCACCAATGCGTCGCTGTTCATGCTGATCATCCTCGGCCTGTCCTTTGCCTTCTTCTGGTTGGGGTCGCGCAATGCCGGCATCGTGCCCGGTCGCTGGCAGGCGGCGCTTGAAGGCGTGCTGGGCTTTGTCAGCGGCATCGTGGACGAGAATATCGGGCCGAAGGGCAAGCCGTTCGTGCCGCTCATCTTCTCGCTGTTCCTGTTCATCCTGTTCGCGAACATGATCGGCCTCATCCCCTACACCTTCACCGTCACCAGCCATATCGCGGTTACTTTTGCGTTTGCGGCGCTGGTGTTCCTGATCTGCGTGATCGTGGGTATTGCGCGCCACGGTCTGCACTTCTTCTCCATGTTCGTGCCCGCGAACACGCCGCCCGTGCTCCTGCTGCTGATTACGCCGGTTGAGCTTATTTCGTTCCTGTCGCGGCCACTCACCCTTTCCATCCGTCTGTTCGCCAACATGACGGCCGGGCATATCCTGCTCAAGGTGTTTGCCGGCTTCATCATCAGCCTGGGCGCCGCCGGCATCCTGGCACCGCTCGCGGTGCTGCCCTTTGGCCTGACAGTCGCCTTCTATGCGCTGGAACTGCTTGTTGCGGTGGTGCAGGCCTATGTGTTTGCCCTGCTCACCTGCATTTACCTGAACGATTCCATTAACCTGCATCATTGATACCCAAGGAAGGATTATATTATGGACGCAGAAGCCGCAAAGCTGCTTGGTGCCGGCATCGCCGCCATCGGCATTGGTCTGGCTGCCATCGCTGTTGGCACCCTCTTCGCTTATTTTCTGCAAGGCGCGCTGCGGAACCCCGCTGCTGCCGACAGCCAGCGCCCGAACCTGATCTTCGGCTTCGCCGTGACCGAAGCGCTCGGCATCTTCGCGTTCCTCGTGGCGCTGCTGCTGATCTTCGCTGTCTGATCCGACAATCGTCTGACTGACAGAAAGCCGCGCACCGATGCCCCAGTTCGATTTCAGCCAGGCGCTGCCGCAGATTCTATGGCTCGCGCTCGTTTTTGCCCTTCTCTACATATTGGTCAGCGCCATGCTGCCCAGAGTGCAGAAGGTGGTGGAAGATCGGGCCGGGCGCATCGCCGCCGACATCCGCTCCGCCGAAGCCGCCAGGGCCGAGGCGGAAGCGTCGTTCAGTGGCGGCAGTTCGGCGCTGGCCGACGCGCGCGGCAATGCAACGGGCATCACCAGCAAGGCGCGCGACGCGGCCAGCGCCGCCACCGCCCGCCGGCTGGCCGATGTGGATGAAACGCTGAAAATCCAGGCCGAAGCGGCCGCCGCCTCGCTGGCGACAACGCGGGCCGCCGCGCTCGCAGAGCTGGACAGCGTGGCCGCCGACGCGACCGTCGATCTGGTGAAGCGCGTTGCCGGCGTCGATCTGACGTCAGGCGAAGCGGCAGACTATGTGCGGAAAGTGGCGGCCTGATCATGGCAAGCGAAACCATCGAAGCCGGAACGGACGCCGCCATGGCTGATCATGCCGCGCCCCTGGCAACGCACGCCACCACCCAGGCCGGGCATGACGCCGGCCATGAAACCCTGCTGGGGCTGGACAGCTATGGCTGGGTGGGCCTCGCCTTCCTCACCTTCCTCATCATCCTGTGGCGCGTCGGCGCTTTCCGGATGCTGGGCAACATGCTGGATGCACAGGCTGAAAAGGTGAAGTCTGATCTGGCCGAAGCCGCCGCGCTGAAGGCCGAAGCCCAGGCGATGAAGGCGCAGGCGCTGGCCGACGCCGCACAGGCCGAAACCGACGCCAAAGCGATAATTGCCAATGCGCAGGCCGAGGCAAAGCGCATCCTGGAACAGGCGGACCGCGACGCGGAAACCGCCATCGCCCGCCGCTCCCGGCTGGCGCAGGACCGGATCGCCGCCGAAGCCCGCACGGCGGAGCAGGAATTGCGCGCCCGCGCCGCCGACATCACTGTGAAGGCCGCGCAGGCCGTGCTTTCCGCCCGCAGCGATTCGCTGACGGGTCTGACCGACGCCGCCATTGCCACGCTCGATCAGCGCTAATCGCTTGCACTCCGGCGCATAGCCCGGCACTGGCCCGGCCATGCGCCTGACCGATTGCCACAATGTCGAGGACTTTCGCACGCTTGCCCGCAAGCGGCTGCCCTGGCCGGTTTTCCATTATATCGACGGCGGCGCCGACGATGAGGTGACAAAGGCCCGCAACAGCGCCGCCTTCGAAGCCTGCGATCTGGTGCCCGATGTGCTGGCCGGCGTTGCCGACATCGACATGTCCACCACCGTCATGGGCAAGCGCGTCGGTCTGCCGCTGTTGCTGTCGCCCACCGCGCTGCAACGCCTGTTCCACTGGCAGGGCGAGCGTGCCGTCGGTGCCGTCGCCAGCGCCTTCAACACCTGGTTCGGCATCTCCAGCCTGGCAACCGTCAGCCTGGAGGAAATCGGCGCGACCGTCAGCGCCCCCAAAATGTTCCAGCTCTATGTCCACAAGGATGAGGGCCTGAACCGCAGCCTGATACAGCGCGCCCACGCCGCCGGATTCGACGCCCTGACGCTCACGGTCGATACCATCGTTGGCGGCAACCGCGAGCGCTGCCTGCGCACCGGCTTCACCTCGCCACCCAGAATCACCCCGCGCAGCGCCATCAGCTATGCGATGAAACCGCGCTGGACGCTGGATTATCTGTTCCGCGAACCCTTCCGCCTGCCCAATCTTGATGGCCATCTGGCCGAAGGCTCCAGAATCGCCATGAGCGTCGGCCAATATTTCACCGAGATGCTGGACCAGTCGCTGGACTGGAAGCGCGCCGAGAACATCCGCGCGCAATGGGGCGACCGCCCCTTCTGTCTGAAGGGCGTGATGAGCCTGGCCGACGCCCGCCGCGCCGTGGACATCGGCGCCTCCGCCATCATGGTCTCCAACCACGGCGGCCGCCAGCTCGACGGCAGCCGCGCGCCCTTTGACCAGCTGGCCGAAATTGCCGACGCGGTGGGCGGCCAGATCGAAATCATCTGCGACGGCGGCATCAGGCGCGGCTCCCATGTGCTGAAGGCTCTCGCCATGGGGGCCACCGCCTGCTCCGGCGGCCGGCTCTACCTCTATGCCCTGGCCGCCGCCGGCGAACCCGGCGTGCACCGCATCCTCACCCGCCTGCGTGATGAAATCGAACGCGACATGAAGCTGATGGGCGTGAAAGCCGTGAGCGAACTGAACCGCCAAAGGCTGCGCTGGCGCTGAAAGGCCGGTGTGGCTGAGCGCATCGCGGCGTAGATGGCCCCACCGCAGCATTGCTGACCCCACCCCCGGCCCCTCCGTGCAAGGGG
>DITZ01000056.1:2718-2894 GCA_002422985.1 Sphingomonadales bacterium UBA6171 | reverse complement strand
GCTCGACGAAGGATTTGAAGCCGGTAAGGCGCAGCCGGTCGAAGCGCATCAGCGCAGGCCGCTGCTCAGCGTGGGGCCAGGTCCGGCCGTCAACCAAGCGCTGCTTTCAGTTGCGGCTCGATGGTCTTCCAGTCCGTGCCTTCGACCTTCCTGCCGTTGATGAGGAAGCTGGGCGT
>DITZ01000056.1:2501-2664 GCA_002422985.1 Sphingomonadales bacterium UBA6171 | reverse complement strand
GCGGGCGAATTCGTGCAGGCCGCCGGCGATCGCCAGCCCATGCACCTGCTTGTCCGGCGCGAGCGCGCGCAGCGGAGCGATCTGCACCTCCGTCAGCGTGGCGAAGGGCTGCACCCAATCGTCATGGTTCATGTACAGCTCGTCCGTCCAGATCATGGATTTT
>DITZ01000056.1:0-2423 GCA_002422985.1 Sphingomonadales bacterium UBA6171 | reverse complement strand
AACTCCTTGCAGTGCGGGCAGGTATAGCTCGCAAACTCGACGATCTTCACCCTGGCATCCGGATTACCCATGCGGAAACCGCCTTCGGGCGTGGCCACCACGCTTTTGGTCCAGTCCGACTGCGCCGGGGCGGCGGCGGCGGACTGGCCTTCGCCGGGCTTGGAACCGCCCGAATCGCAACCGACCAGCGCAAAAGCCCCGGCAATGGCCGCGAGCGACATAAAACGTGCAGAATTCAACATATTAGCCATTTTCATCCCCAAAGATGCACCCCGCCGGGCGTGCAACATGACGCTTGAATTACAGATAAAGCCCTAGCGAAACCGCGCGGCCTGATAAAGGGCCGGGTCCAGCCCATCGGGCGTGGGCAGATCGAGCAGCATCGCCGCGCCAAGGCAGGCGGCGGCCGGTGCCGTCTGGATGCCCCAGCCGCCCTGCCCCGCGCACCAGAACAGGCCGGGCGCGGCCGGGTCCATGCCCAGCACCGGCAGACGATCCGACGCGAAATTCCTGAGGCCCGCCCATTTGGAGGCGATGCGCCGGATCGGCCAGTCACACATCTGTTCGAACCGGTCGAGCGCGATGGCCATGTCCATCTCATCGGGCTGCACATCATGCGGCACGTCCGGCGTCTCGTCGTGCGGCGATATCCACAGCCGGCCGGCGTCCGGCTTGAAATAGAGGCTGCCGCCCGCATCCATCACCACGGGCATGTCGGCCGGGGCCTCCGGGCGCACTTCGGTCACGACGATGGTGCGGCGGAGCGGCTGGATGCCGATGGGCGGCGCATCCAGCGCGGCGGCCACCGTGTCGGCCCAGGCCCCGGCGGCGTTGACGATGGTGGCCGCGGTGAAGCCGCCCGCTGCCGTTGCCATGTGCCACTGGCCGCTCACGCGGCGCGCGCTTTCCAGCCCGGCGGAAAGGGCGAGCGTGGCACCGCCCCGTCTGGCGGCCCGCAGATAGGCCTGATGCAGTGCCGCCACGTCGATGCCGGCGCAGCCCGGTTCCCAGATGGCCGTGGTGGTCCATTCCTCGCGCAGGAAGGGCAGTTTCGCCCGCACGCCGTCCGGCCCCAGCCGCTGATAGGCGACATGACCATGATCAAATTCCTGCTCCAGTGCCAGCAGGCTGCCCGGCGCGTCGGCGTGGCGCAGGTGCAGCGCACCAAGGGGCGAGACCAGCGCGGTATCGCAGAATCCGCGCGGCGGTTTCTGGAAAAAACCCTTGGAGGCGGTCGTGAGCGGCTGCACATCCGGCCCGCCATAAGTTTCGGCATAAAAGGCCGCCGAGCGCCCGGTGGTGTGATAGCCGGGCTGCTCCTCCGCCTCCAATATCAGCAGTTTCAGCGCCGGTGCTGCTTCCAGCAGCGCATAGGCAAGACTGGCACCCGCGATTCCGGCACCAACGATGGCGATGTCATGATGGCTCATGCGCGCACCTTATCCGCGAAAGCGCGAATCTTCGAGAGGGTGGCGAGGCGCGCGGCATCCGCTTCGCGCAGCAGTTCATGCGCCGCATTCGGCATCACCTCCACCTGCACATCGGGCAGGCGTCGGGCGATGCGCAGGCTGGCCGGATTGCTCACCAGTCGCTCTTTGCCCGCAAGCAGCATCAGCACCGGCAGATCCATTTTTTCCAGTGCGCTGGCATTCAGCGCCGCCATGCTCTGGGCAAAGCCGTTGAGAAAGCCCCAGGTGACGCCGCCGGTCGCCAGGGCCGGATTGGCGGCCACCCAGCGCGCCTCATCCTCGAAACGCTCCTTCGAGCCGGTCAGCAGCAGCATCCGCGCCAGCGCCTGCGCACGATTGCCATAAGGCCCCTGCCCCGGCGCAAAGCGTTCGCCATGGCCCAGCGCCACTTCGCGCCGGGCAGCAGCCAGCACGGCGGCGCGCACCGGCCAGGCCATGCCAAGGCCGAAAAAGGGCGCCATCAGCACCACGCCGCGCAACTGCCGGCGCAGCGGATGATCAGCGCGCGCCGGGTCGGCCAGCCAGCGCAGCAGCAGATGCCCGCCCATCGAATGAGCAGCCGCCACCCATGGCCGGCCGGCGAGCCGGCCGATGGCCTGTTCGCCCAGATGGTCCATATCGTCGAGCCAGCGGTCGAACCGGTCCATATGGCCGGCGCCGCTCTCCACCAGCCGGGTGGAGAGGCCCTGCCCGCGCCAGTCCCAGCCGGTCAGCGCGAGGCCCTGGCTGGCCAGCCCGTCCCATGCGTCGGCCCATTTTTCCAGAAAATCCGCCCGGCCATTCAGCGCCAGCATATTATAGTCGGCGTCCGGCCGCTCGATGGAGAGCGTGCGGATGACGGCCCCGTCCGCCATCGTCTCCATGTCCAGCCGTGCGTCGGGCGGGAGCAGGAAACGCGGCGGCGGGATGATCATTATTTGCCCAGCAATGCCGCCTGCGCCGCCGCCAGCCGCG
>DITZ01000080.1 GCA_002422985.1 Sphingomonadales bacterium UBA6171 | reverse complement strand
CCTGCATCGCCTGCAATCAGGCCTGCCTCGATCACACCTTCACCGGCCGGCTGACCTCCTGTCTGGTCAATCCGCGCGCCTGCCGGGAGACAGAGCTGGTGGTGCGGCCAACAGCAAGCCCGCAGCGCATCGCCGTGGTCGGCGCGGGGCCGGCGGGCCTCGCCTATGCGGTGAACGCCGCCGAACGCGGGCATAAGGTAACGCTGATCGAAGCGCTGCCCGACATCGGCGGCCAGTTCAATCTGGCGCGCCGCGTGCCGGGAAAGGAGGAGTTCAACGAAACGCTGCGCTATTTCCGCCGCCGTATCGCGCTGCTGGGCATCACCTTGCGCCCCGGCGTGCGCGCGACCGCCGATGCGTTGCAGGCGGAAGGCTTTGATCGGGTGATCGTCGCCACCGGCATCACGCCGCGCACGCCGGCCATCCCCGGCATCGATCATCCCAGCGTCATGGGCTATATCGACGCCATCATGGGCAACAGGCCCGTCGGCCAGCGCGTTGCCATCATCGGGGCCGGCGGCATCGGCTTTGACGTTGCAACGCTCATCACGCATGAGGGGCCGTCCGCCGCGCTCGATATCCCGACCTTCGCGCGCGAATGGGGCATTGATTTCAATAACCACCCGCGCGGTGGCGTGACGGGCGTTACCCCCATCGTCGCCCGTTCATCGCGCGACGTGGTGATGCTGCAAAGAAAGGCCGAATCGCCGGGGAAAAATCTGGGAAAAACAACCGGCTGGACGCACCGGCTCACACTGGCGCGGCGCGGGGTGCGCATGAAGGGTGGGGTCGAATATCTGCGAATCGATGATGAGGGGCTGCATGTGCTGGTGAATCATCAACCCATGCTGCTGCCGGTGGACACGGTGATCGTCTGCGCCGGGCAATTGTCCGAACGCGGCCTTTATGACGATCTGCTGGCCGCGGGCGTGGCGGCGAACCTGATCGGCGGCGCCTGTGAAGCCGGCGAGCTGGACGCCAAACGCGCGATTAATCAGGCAACCGAGCTGGCGCTGGCTGTCTGAACATCCGCCGCGCGCCACCCTATTGGCGCTGCGCGGAAACCCGGGCCGCCCCGGCGATGGCGGCTATTGTGCCGCCTTCTCCAGCGCCTCAACCGCCTCCAGCCAGCGCAGTTCAGCGGCTTCCCTGCTCTTTTCCACCTCGCCCCGCTGGCGCATCAGTTCGCCGGCAGACAGTTTCGCGTCGGCAGCCGTCGCCGCTTTGGGGTCGAACAGCGCCCGGTCCAGCTCGCTCAGCCTTGCGGCCAGCGTCTGCACTTCGGCCTCGCCCTGCTGCACCGCGCGGCGCAGGCCGGCGGCGGCTTCGCGGGCGGCCGCGGCCGCCTTGCGTTCCTCGCGCGGATTGCCCTTCTGCTTCTGGCCGCCGCCGCGATTTTCCGGCTTCGCGTCGCCGCGCCCCAAAATCAGATCGGTATAATCATCCAGCGAACCGGCGAAATCGACCGCCCGGCCACCATCCACCAGCAGCAGCCGGTCGGCGCTCGCCTCCACCATATGCCGGTCGTGGCTCACCATCACCACCGCGCCATGATAGTCGTTCAGCGCCTGCACCAGCGCCTCGCGGGTATCGACGTCCAGATGGTTCGTCGGCTCATCAAGGATCAGCAGGTGCGGCGCGTCGCGGGTGATAAGGGCGAGCGCCAGCCGGGCCTTTTCACCGCCCGACATGCGGCCCACCTTCTGCTCCGCCATCGCGCCGGAGAAGCCGAAACGGCCCAGCTGCGCCCGCACCGCGGCCGGCGTCTTGCCGGTCATCAGCCGGCTCATATGCGCCAGCGGCGTATCGTCGGCGTCCAGCTCCTCCACCTGATATTGGGTGAAATAGCCAACGCGCAGCTTGCTTGGCGCGTGAATTTCGCCTTCCAACGGCTTCAATTGTCCGCATAAAAGCCGTGCCAGCGTGGTTTTGCCATTGCCGTTGCGGCCCAGCAGCGCCAGCCGCTCGTCCGGGTCCAGCCGCAGCACCAGCTTCTCCAGCACCGCCCGGCCATCATAGCCCACCGCCACATCATCCACCTGCACCAGCGGTGGCTTCAATGGCTGCGGTGACGGGAAATCAAACACCAGCGTCGGGTCGGTCACGGCCTCGGCAATGGGTTGCAGCTTCGCCAAAGCCTTCGCGCGCGCCTGCGCCTGCTTCGCCGTGCTCGCCCGCGCGCTGTTGCGGGCGATATAGTCGGTCAGCTTGGCGCGCTGGGCGGCCTGGGCTTCGCGCGCGCTGGCCATCTGGGCAAGGCGCTCGGCGCGCAGCCGCTCGAAATCATCATAGCCGCCGGTGTAGAGCGTCGTCTTGCCGCCTTCCACATGGCAGATCATGTCCACCACATTGTTCAGCAGATCGCGCTCATGGCTGATGATGATGATGGTGCCGCGATAGTTTTTCAGGAAGCTTTCCAGCCACATGGTCGCTTCAAGGTCCAGATGGTTCGACGGCTCGTCCAGCAGCAGCAGATCGGGCTGCGAGAACAGCAGCGCCGCCAGCGCGACGCGCATCCGCCAGCCGCCCGAATAGCTGTCCAGCGGCCGGTGCTGGGCGGCTTCGTCAAAGCCCAGCCCCACCAGAATGCGCGACGCGCGCGCCGGCGCGGTATAGGCGTCGATCGCGATCAGCCGGTCGTGAATCTCCGCCAGCCGGTCGTGCGACGGGCCGGCCTCTTCCTCGGCCAGCAGTGCGGCGCGCTCCAGATCCGCCGCCAGCACGGTTTCAAACGGCGTGCCCAGCCCGGCCGGCGCTTCCTGCGCGACATAGCCCATGCGGGTGGCCTTGGGCATGTCCACCGAACCATTATCCGGCTCCAGCGTTCCGGCGATCACCTTCATCAGCGTGGACTTGCCCGCGCCGTTGCGGCCGATCAGCCCCACGCGCCGGCGCGGCGGGATGGCCGCACTGGCGGCGTCAAGAATGATGCGCCCGCCCAGACGAACGGTGATGGCATTGAAACTCAGCATGGCGCGGCCTTAAGGGCCGCTTGGCGGCTTGTCACGCTTCGCCTATGAAACAATATATGCTGAAGCGGTTTTTCCTCCTTCTGGCGCTGCTGTTGCCGCTGCCCGTCCTTGCCCAATCCACCGCCACGCTGCCGAATACGCGGGTGGAACTGCTGAGCGAAACCGCCAGCCCCAGGCCCGGCCAGCCGTTCACCGTCGGCATCAGGATGACGCCCAACAAGGGGTGGCATGTCTATTGGTCGCACCCCGGCGACAGCGGCATGCCGACGCGCGCCGCCTGGTCCGCGCCCGCCACCGAACTACGCTATCCCGTGCCCGAAACCTATATGGTGGCCGGGCTGATGAACCATGTCTATTCGCACGCCGCCACGCTGCTCGCCGACATAACGCTGCCGGCCGACGCCAGTGGCAAAGTGCCGCTCTCGGTCAAGCTCGATTGGCTGGTGTGCGATGACAGTATCTGCGTGCCCGAATCCGCCAGTCTCACCCTGCCGCTCATCGCCGGAGACGGTGCCGCAGACCCGGCGCAGGCCGCGCATTTCGCCGCCGCCCGCGCCGCCATGCCCCGCGCGCTGAACGAGGCCGCCACCTTTGCATCCAATAATGGCCGCATCCGCATCTCCATACCGCTGGCGGGCAGTGCGGATGTCACCGCCGCGCATTTCTTCGCCCAAAGCGACGACGCGCTGCTGTTCGCCGCCCCGCAGACGATCCGCCGCACAAACACGCAGCTGCTGGTGGAAACAGACGCCGTGCCCGGCACCAATCCGGCCAATGTGCCCGGCCTCATCCGGCTGGACCGGGCCGGCGGGCATGTGGAGGGCTTCACGCTCATCGCCAGCCCCGGCCCCGTGCCCACCGGCGGCGTGCCGCTCGCCGACGCCGCCAGCACTTCGGCCATGGCTGGCGCCGCCAGCCTGTCCACCATGGCCGGCTTCCTCCCGGCCTTCGGCCTCGCCATCCTTGGCGGGCTGCTGCTGAACCTGATGCCCTGCGTCTTTCCCATCCTCAGCCTGAAGGCGCTCGCCATCGCCCGCGCCGGCCATTCCGAAGCGGCGGCCCGCATGGAGGCGCTGGCCTACACCGCCGGCGTCATCCTCATCACCAGCGCGCTGGGGCTGGCCGCCATCCTGATCGCGCGGGCCGGTGCCGGCGCCGGCTGGGCTTTCCAGTTGCAGGATGCCCGCGTCATCCTCATCCTGATGCTGCTGATGATCGCCATCGCCTTCAATTTCGCCGGCCTGTTCGAGGTCAATCTGGGCACCGCCAATGTCGGCGCGAAACTGACGGAAAAGCCCGGCGCGCGCGGGGCCTTCTTCACCGGCGCGCTGGCCGCCTTTGTCGCCACGCCCTGCACCGGCCCGTTCATGGCCGGCGCTCTGGGCGCGGCGCTGATTCTGCCGCCGGCGGCCGGGCTTGCGGTGTTCGCGGGCCTGGGGCTGGGGCTGGCGCTCCCCTTTCTGGCGCTGGGCTTCATCCCGGCGCTGCGCCGCCGGCTGCCGCGCCCCGGCCCCTGGATGCTCAGCTTCCGCCGCATCCTCGCCATCCCGATGTTCCTTACCGCGCTGGCGCTCGCCTGGGTGCTGGGCCGCCAGTCGGGCATGGAGGGGCTGATGCTGGGCCTGCTGGTGGCGCTGGTGGTGGCCTGTGGCCTGTGGTGGCTGGGCCTGCGCCAGCAGGGCGGGCGCGCCGTGGCGCTGCCCATCGCGCTGGCGCTGCTGGCAGCGCTGGTCGGCGCGGCCACCCTTGCCCGCCTGCCCGAACCCGGTGCCACCAGGGCCAGCACCGCCTTCCCCACCACGCCATTCACCGCCGAAGCGCTCGCGCGCTCGCTGGCGGAAAAGCGCCCCACCTTCCTCTATTTCACCGCCGACTGGTGCCTCACATGCAAGGTGAACGAACAGGGCGCACTCGCCTCGCCAGACGTGGCCGGGGCGTTCAAAGCCGCCAATATTCATGTCATCGTTGCAGACTGGACCCGGCCCGATCCGGCGATTGCCAAATTCCTGGCGGAAAGGCAGCGCGCCGGCATCCCGCTCTATCTGTTCTACGCGCCCGACGGCACGGTGACAGAACTGCCGCAGCTGCTCAGCGTCGATATGCTGACAGCGCTGGCCAGCAAGGGTTAATCCAGAAGCGGTTATCCGGCAGGGGTTATTTCGCCACAGCAATATTCCGGCGTATAGCGAAGGAGACATATCCATGAACCGTCTGATGATTGCCCTTGCGGCCTCCACCGTCATCATCGCCCCTGCCATGGCCGCCGCCGTCGTCGGCCAGCCCGCGCCGGCCTTCACCGCGGTGGACAGCAATGGCCGCAGCGTCAGCCTGTCCGACTTCCGGGGCAAGCCGGTGATTCTGGAATGGCACAATCCGGAATGCCCCTTTGTGCAGAAATTCTACAGCAGCGGCGAAATGCAGAAGTTGCAGGCCGAGGCGAAGAAGCAGGGCATCGTCTGGCTCACCATCAACAGCGGCGCACCCGGCAAGCAGGGGCATTTGTCACCCGCGGAGGCCAATGCGAATATCCGCGGCATCGGCATGCAGTCCGCCGCCTATCTGCCCGACCCCACGGGCGAAATCGGCCGGGCCTATGGCGCGCGCACCACGCCGCACATGTTCCTGATTGATCCCAAAGGCACACTGATCTTCGCCGGCGGCATCGACAGCATCCCTTCCGCCGATCCGGCCGACATCGGCAAGGCGGAAAACTTCGTCCGCCTGGCGATGGCCGACATGAACGCCGGCAAAGCCGTGGGCACCCCCACCAGCCGGCCATATGGCTGCTCGGTAAAATACTGATCCAATCCCCGCCACCAGCCGAACACTGGTGGCGGGGAACGCAGCGCCTGCGCCCTCACCCCGCCTTTGGCGGCAGTTTCAAGGCGATGCTCAGCTCCCGCAGCTGCTTTTCCGTCACCACCGATGGCGCATTCATCATCAGATCCTCGGCCTTCTGGTTCATCGGGAACAGCACCACCTCGCGGATGTTCGGCTCGTCGGCCAGCAGCATCACGATGCGGTCCACGCCCGGGGCCGAGCCACCATGCGGCGGCGCGCCATATTTGAAGGCGTTGATCATGCCGGCGAAATCCCGGTCCACCTGCTCCTTGGTATATCCGGCGATTTCAAACGCCTTGTACATGATTTCCGGCCGGTGATTCCGGATGGCACCGCTTGAAAGCTCGATGCCATTGCACACGATATCATATTGGAAAGCCAGAATATCCAGCGGGTTCATCTGCTCCAGCGCCGCCATCTCGCCCTGCGGCATAGAGAATGGATTGTGGGAAAAATCAATCTTCCCCGTCTCCTCGTCCGCCTCGAACATCGGGAAATCCACGATCCAGCAGAATCGGTAAGCCCCCTGCTCCACCAGCCCCAGCTGTTCGCCCACGCGCGTGCGGGCAAAGCCGGCCAGCCTGGCGGCGGGCAGTTCCTTGCCGGCGGCAAAAAAACAGCCATCGTCCGGCCCAAGGCCCAGCGCATCATACAGCGCCAGCATCCCGGCCTCGCCATGGTTCTTCGCAATCGGCCCGCCAAATTCGCCGCCCTTGCGCGTAACATAGCCCAGCCCGGCATGGCCTTCCGATCGCGCCCATTCGTTCATGTCGTCAAAGAATTTGCGGCTCCTGTCCGCCGTGCCCGGTGCCGGAATGGCGCGCACCACGCCACCGCCGCCCACAATCTTCCCGAACAGGCCAAAGCCCGATGTGCGGAAATGCGCCGACACATCAGCGATCACCAGCGGGTTCCTCAGGTCCGGCTTGTCATTGCCATATTTCAGCAGGGATTCGGCATAGGGAATGCGCGGGAAACGGCCTTCGGTCACCGCCCAGGGGGTTTCCTTCGCCCAGCCGGCAAATTCCCGGAACACGCCGGCCAGCACCGGCTCGATGGCGTCGAACACATCCTCCTGCGTCACAAAGCTCATCTCGAAATCCAGCTGATAAAATTCGCCGGGCGAGCGATCCGCGCGCGCATCCTCATCGCGAAAACAGGGCGCGATCTGGAAATAGCGATCAAAGCCCGCCACCATCAGCAGTTGTTTGAACATCTGCGGCGCCTGCGGCAGCGCATAGAATTTGCCGGGATGCATGCGCGAGGGCACCAGAAAATCGCGCGCGCCTTCGGGGCTGCTGGCCGTCAGAATCGGTGTCTGAAATTCGGTGAAGCCCTGGGCCGTCATCCGCTGCCGCAGCGAGGCGATAACCCCGGACCGCAGCATGATGTTGCGATGCAGCCGCTCCCGCCGCAGATCAAGGAAGCGGTATTTCAGCCGCACATCTTCCGGATAATCCGTGTCAGCCGCCACCGGCATCGGCAGTTCGGCGGCTGCCGATTGCACGGTCACGCCGCGCACCCGCACCTCGATGCCGCCGGTCGCCAGATTGGGGTTCACCGCCGCAGCATCGCGGGCCACCACTTCGCCGTCGATCGTCACCACCGATTCCAGCCGCAGGCCATCCAGCACCGCCAGATGCGGGCTGCCGGATGCCACCACCAGTTGCGTGATGCCATAATGGTCCCGCAGGTCCACGAACAGCACGCCGCCATGGTCGCGCTTCCGGTGCAGCCAGCCGGAAAGGCGAACGGCAGAGCCGGCATCGGCGGCGTTGAGCGCAGCGCAATGATGCGTGCGATAGGCGTGAAAATTGCTTTCGGTCATGCGGCGCGGTCATGGACAGGATGATGCTTTTGTCAACCGCCAATCGCCTGCTAATGAGCCTGATGCTTATTCATCCACTGGTGACAACCACCAAAGACCTCTCCGCCCGCTGCGCCGCTGTCGCCCATGCCGACTATCTGTGCATCGACACCGAATTCATGCGGGAATCGACCTATTGGCCGGAACTATGCCTGATTCAGGTCGCCAGCCCCACCGAAGCCTTCGCGATCGATCCGATGGCCGACGGCCTCAGTCTCACGCCCTTCCTTGCGCTGCTGGACGATAATGATCTGCTGAAAGTGATCCACGCCGGCGGGCAGGACATTGAAATCTTCATGAACATCACCGGCCGGGTGCCGCAGCCGCTGTTCGACACGCAGATCGCCGCCATGGCGCTCGGCATGGGCGAACAGGTGAGCTACGCCAATCTGGTGGCGCATTTCACCGGGCATCAGGTGGATAAAGGCGCGCGTTTCACCGATTGGGCGCGCCGGCCGCTCTCCGACCGCCAGCTCGTCTATGCCATCGCAGACGTCACGTATCTGGCAGAGATTTTCCCCAAGATGCTGGCAAAGCTTAAGAAAACCGGGCGCGGCGAGTGGCTGGACGAGGAAATGGCCAGGGCGACCGATCCTTCCAACTATGTGGCCGATCCCGAACAGGTCTGGCAGCGGGTGAAGCTGCCCAACCGCAAGCCCGAAGTGCTGGGCCGGCTGAAGGCGCTTGCCCGCTGGCGCGAATATGAGGCGCGCGACAAGAATGTGCCGCGCGGCCGCATTGTGAAGGATGAAACGCTGGCCGATCTCGCCGCCGGCCCGCCCGCCAGCCAGTCCGAACTCGGCCGGGTGCGCGGGCTGTCCGCCGCCTGGGGCAGCAACGGCATCGGCGAACGGCTGATGGAGGCGCTTGCCGGTGCCACGCCCATGGCGGCCGACGAAATTCCGGTGAAGGATGGCCGCCCCGGCCTTTCCACCGACGCCGGGCTGGTGGCAGACCTGCTGAAACTGCTGCTGAAAATCCGCTGCAAGGAACAGGGCGTCGCGCCGCGACTCGTGGCACGAACGGAAGAACTGGAACTGCTGGCCGCCGGCCAGCGCGAAGGTCTGGCGATTCTCGGCGGCTGGCGGCGCGCGCTGGTGGGCGCAGACTGCCTCGATCTGGTGGAGGGCCGGCTTGGCTTTTCGGTGGAAAATGGCGCGCTCAGGATGCGGCCGCTGGCACCCGTCGCTGCTGATGCCCCCGGGACAACAGCGCCGGCGATACCAGCGCCCGGGATTACAGCGCCCGGGATTACAGCGCCTGTGCCAGCTTCGCCTCCGCCACCAGCCCCAGCGCCTGCGCCAAAGCCCGATGTCGTCGCTGCACCGCCTCGCCGTACAGCGCCGAAGCGCCGGGCGCCAGGCTGAGCCGCAGCACCCCGCCGGTCGATTCCATCCGCGCCCAGGCCAGCGGCGCGGCGGCACCGCCGCCCAGCCGCTGCCCCAGCCGCAGCGCCAGCCCCCACTGGCGCGCACGCTCCAGCAGGGCCGCAGGTGCCAGATGGCCCAGCGGCGCCAGCGGCAGGGCCGGATTCAAAGACCCGCCGTTCAGCACATAAAGCGCCGCGCCCAGCATGGCGCGCCCTTGCGCATCAATGCCCACCCAGGTGCCGTGCAGCGCGGTATCCAGCCCATGTTCGGCGCGCATGTCCGGGTGCGCCCGCCAGGCCGTGTCGGCCAGCAGGCAGGCGGTGTGGCGGATCCGCGCCATCGCCGGCGGATCATCCGCGAACAGCCCATCGGTAAAATTGATCAGCGCATCCCCCACCGCCGCATCCGTCCCGTCCGAAAAGCGGCCCGACAATATCGCCATCTCCCGCGCGGCGGAAAGCAGCGGGTCCACGGCCCGCGCCTCTGGCGGCAGCGCGCCAAACAGCAGCCCTTCGCGCAGCCCATAGGCCGATGAAATGATGCAGCTGCTGCCCAGCTTCTTCGTCACCGCCCGCAACAGCGCCGCCGCACCCGGCAGCTGCGGTATCCGCGATCCGGAAATAGCCGGCACATCCTTCAGGGATTTCACCGAGATATGCGACAATGTTCGCACCAGGCGATCCGGCGATTCCGCGGGCATCACATATTGATGCACCACCGGCAGCGGCCAGTGCGTCAGGTGCATATGCAGTTGCGCCAGCGCCCGCCAGCTGCCGCCCACCGTATAAAATGGCAGGCCGCCGCCCAGCGCCGCCCAGGGCAGCTGATCCAGCGCCTCCGCAATCGCGCTGCCCAGCGCCCGGCGGTTGCGCTTGCGGATCGCGTCCAGCCTCAGCGCGCCCAGCGGCAGGCTCACCCGCTCATGCACTTCCCCGCGCGCGATGCGCACCAGTTCCAAAGAGCCGCCGCCCAGATCGCCCACCACGCCATCGGCCTGCGGGATGCCGGCAATCACCCCCAGCGCCGCGCCGCGCGCCTCCATCTCGCCGTCGATAATCTCCACCGCAACGCCGGTTTCCTCCCTGATTCGCGCCACAAAGGCCGCGCCATTCACGGCATCGCGCACCGCCGCGGTTGCCACCGCCCGCAAACTGTCCACTTCCATCGCCCGGCACAACAGGCTGAAGCGCGCCAGCGTCTTCAGCGTCAATTCCATCGCCGGTTCCGACAATTTGCCGCCGCGTGCCAGCCCGCGCCCCAGCCCGGCCATCACCTTTTCGTTGAACAGCACCGAAGGCGTGCGGCTCAGCCCATGATAGACCACAAGCCGCACCGAGTTCGATCCGATATCGATGATGGCAATGCGCGGCTGCGCCTCCACGCCGGGCGACGCCACCATGTCCGCCGCTGTCGCCATCAGCCCATCGCCGCCTGCACGGCTTCGCGCACCGCCGCCACCGCGGCCGCGCCGGCGGCACCATCCGGCCCGCCCGCCTGTGCCATATCCGCCCGTCCGCCACCGCCCTGCCCGCCCAGCGCCGCCGCCGCCAGCCGCACCAGCTCCACAGCCGATATTTTGCCGGTCAGGTCGTCCGTCACCCCCACGGCAACGCTCGCGCGCCCCTCGTTCACCGCCACCACCGTCACCACGCCAGAGCCGAGCTTCGCCTTGCCCTCATCCACCAGCCCGCGCAGCGCCTTCGCCTCCACGCCGTCCAGCAGCTGGCCCAGGAACTGCACCGCGCCGATCGTCTCCACCGCCGCCCCGCCGCTGGCCGGCCCGGCCAGCGCCAGCGCCGTTTTCGCGTCCGACAATTCGCGTTCCAGCTTCCGCACCTGCTCGCTCAACGCCTGTGCGCGCGCCGCCACCTCGTCCGGCCGGGTTTTCAGCGCCAGTGCCGCGCTTTTCAGCGCCTCCTCCTGCGCCACCAGATGCTTCAGCGCCCCGGCGCCGGTCAGCGCCTCGATGCGCCGCACCCCGGCCGACACCGCCGACTCCCCCACGATACGGAACAGCCCGATGTCACCCGTGGCGCTCACATGCGTGCCGCCGCACAGTTCCACCGAATAGGCCCGGCCATCCTCGCCCGTCCGACCCATGGCCAGCACGCGCACTTCCTCGCCATATTTCTCGCCAAACAGCGCCAGCGCGCCCGCTTCCACCGCCGCATCCGGCGTCATCAGCCGCGTGCTCACCGGCTGGTTGGCGCGGATTTCCGCATTCACCTGGCGCTCCACCGCCGCGATTTCCGCCGCGCTCATCGGCTTCTGGTGCGAAAAGTCGAACCGCAGCCGATCCGCCGCCACCATCGAGCCTTTCTGGCTCACATGCCCGCCCAGCACATCGCGCAGCGCCGCGTGCATCAGGTGCGTCGCTGAATGGTTGGCGCGAATGGCCAGCCGCCGCTCCGCATCCACTCCCAGCTTCACCGCATCGCCCACCGCCACCCGGCCCTGCTGCACCTGCCCGATCATCGCGTGCAGCCTGCCCAGCGGCTTGGCGGTGTCGCGCACGGCCAGTCGCAGATTTTCCGCCGTGATCAGCCCGCTGTCCCCCACCTGCCCGCCCGATTCCGCATAAAAAGGCGTCTGGTTGGTCAGGATCGTCACCTCATCACCGGCGACGGCTGCCTGCACCTCGGCCCCATCCTTCAGGATGGCCACCACCACGCCTTCGGCGTCATTGGTCGCATAGCCGATGAAATCCGTCGCCCCCAGCCGGTCCGCCAGATCAAACCACAAGGTTTCGTCGGCCGCCGCACCGCTGCCGGTCCAGGCCGCCCGCGCGCGCTTTTTCTGCTCCGCCATCGCCGCATCAAAGCCGGCGCGATCCACGCCCAGCCCCTGCGCCCGCAGCGCATCTTCGGTCAGGTCATAAGGGAAGCCGAACGTGTCATACAGCCGGAACGCCACATCGCCGGGCAGCACCGCGCCCTCGCCCATGCCAATGGTCGCCTCGTCCAGCAGCTTCAGCCCCTTGTCCAGCGTCTGGCGGAAGCGCGTCTCCTCCAGCTTCAGCGTCTCCTCGATCAGCGGCTGCGCGCGCGCCAGTTCGGGATAGGCCGCGCCCATCTGCCCCACCAGCGCCGGCACCAGCCGGTGCATCAGCGGCTCGGCCGCGCCCAGCAGATGCGCATGCCGCATCGCGCGCCGCATGATCCGCCGCAGCACATAGCCGCGCCCCTCATTCGNNCCGGCAGCACGCCATCGGCCACCAGAAATCCGGCCGAACGCAGATGATCCGCAATCACCCGGTGCGACGCCTTCATCACGCCATGCGTGTCCGACCCCGTCAGCGCGCCCGACGCTTCGATCAGCGTGCGGAATATATCCGTTTCGAAATTGTCATGCGTGCCCTGCAACACCGC
>DITZ01000013.1 GCA_002422985.1 Sphingomonadales bacterium UBA6171 | reverse complement strand
GGCCGCGGCGGCGACCAGATCCCGCTCGGCGCGCCGGCACACGGCGCGTGCCACATGGGCCAGCGCGGCGGGCGTGCTGCCGCCCGGGAGCACGAACTGGCGCAGCGGAGGCAGTGCGGCGCACAGGCCATCGATAGCCCGTTCCAGCGCATCGATATCCGAAACCTCCAGGGTCGCGGGTGCCCCGGCCAGAGTTGCACCCAGGTCGAACAGCCGATGTTGGACGGGCGCGAGCAGGGGCAGCAGGGGGTCGTCCGGAGCAAATTGCGCGAGCAGCAAACCCAGCTGGGCGTTGCACTCGTCGATGCTGCCAAGTGCCTGGATGCGCGCGTCGTCCTTGCGCCGCCGGCTGCCGTCGGCGAGCCCGGTGTCGCCGCGGTCGCCGCTGCGGGTGTAGAGGCGTGTCATGTCAGGGGTCCTCCGGCGGCGTGCCCGGGGTCACCACCGGCAGGTGACGCATCAGGTAGGTCACCAGCAGCATGGCCGGCACGCCGATCAGACAGGAATAGACGAAGAACAGCGGGTAGCCGACGGCGTCCACCACCCAGCCGGCGGCCCCACCGATGAACTTGCCCGGCAGCGTCATCAGCGAGCTGAACAGGGCGTACTGGGTCGCCGTGTAGGAAACATTGGTGAGTCCCGACAGGTAGGCGATGAAGGCAGAAAGGGCCAGTCCCCCGGACAGGTTGTCGGCGCTGATGGTGACCACCAGCATCCAGAATTTCGCCCCGAGCAGCGCCAGCGCCGCAAACAACAGGTTGGTCAGCGCCGCGAGGATCGCGCCCGTGAGCAGCACCCGCATCACGCCGTAACGCGGTACCAGTACGCCGCCGAGCACGCCGCCGACGATGGTCATG
Organism: Sphingomonadales bacterium UBA6171; assembly: GCA_002422985.1. Lineage (GTDB taxonomy): Bacteria > Pseudomonadota > Alphaproteobacteria > Sphingomonadales > Sphingomonadaceae > Sandaracinobacteroides. The sequence continues at coordinate 2,184 of DITZ01000013.1, read as the reverse complement.
GCCACACCGTAGATGCCGCTGACATTGGCGATCTGCGCCAGGGTGAAGCCCAGGTCCAGGTAGAACGGATTGGCCATCACGCCCATGGTGATGTCGGTCACCCGGTACAGACCGATGAACGCCAGGATCATCAGGGCGAGCCGGCCGTTGCGGGAAAAAAAGTCCGCGAACGGGCAGACCACGGCGCCGATGAGCCAGCCGATGATCTGGCGCAACCGCTGTGGCAGATGCGCATTGCGCATCATGAAATCCTGCACGCGGGTTTCGAGGAACAGGGTCTCGCGCGGCCGCTGGGTGACCGGTTCTCGGCTCGCGAGCACCGCCAGCACCCCGGTCGTCATCAGGCCGGCCATGGCGAGATACACCTCGGTCCAACTGAGCAGTGCGGCGATGTGGAGCGCGCCCGCGCCTGCCGCGAGCAGCGCCATGCGATAGCCGAACACATAGGTTACCGCCATCGCGGCCTGCCGGTCGGGGGGGGCGGCCTCGACGCGCCAGGCATCGATCGCAATGTCCTGAGTGGCCGAGCCAAAGGCTACCAGCACCGCGCAGGCCGCCAGCCGGCCGAGTTGGGTCGAAGGGTCGGTAAAGGCCATGCCGATCAGGCCGCCGGCAATGGTGAGCTGCGCCAACAGAATCCAGCTGCGCCGCCGGCCCAGCAGTGCGTACAGCAGGGGCAACCGCAACCGGTCGACCACCGGCGACCACAGCACCTTGATGGAGTAGGTAATGCCCACCCAACTGAACAGGCCGATCATGGTGCGGGACACGCCGGCCTCGGTAAGCCAGGCCGACAAGGTGGAGAATACCAGCAGAAACGGCAGCCCGGCGGAGAATCCCAAGCACAGCATGGTGGCGATACGCGGGTGGGCATAGACCAGCCAGGCCTCCCGCCAGGTGCGGCGGGCCGCAGGCGGCGGTGCGGGGGCGGAAGGTCTGGTCATGGATGCCACGGGCCTTGATGCTGCGAATGAGGCGGGCCGGCGAGCCGGTGAACAGCCGGATCGGCAGGCGCCGGTTGAGGATCGCCGACCGGGAAAACCGGGCATGGCGGCGGCGACCGCAAAGCCGCCACCTTACCGGAATCGCCCGTCCCGCAGCCAGCTGCGGGGTTGCAAAGCCGGTCCCGCGCCCCCACTTCCTTAATCTGACGCCAACCCCGCGTGATTGCCCTTGCCAATACTCCCGTTGTTGTTTGTGCTCTTTCCGATCCTCGAACTCTGGGTGCTCATTCGCGTGGGCGCCGCCATTGGCGCCGGGTTTGCGATCGGCCTGGTGGTGCTCGCCGCAATGCTGGGCATCGGCATCCTGAACCGGCAGGGCTTTCAGACCCTGACGCGGGTCCGGGCCCGGATGGCGCGTGGCGAGGAGCCAACGGCCGCGGTGCTGGAGGGCATGGTGCTGGCGATGGCCGGTCTGCTGCTGCTGATCCCGGGATTTCTCACCGACGTGCTGGCACTGCTGGCGCTGATCCCGCCGCTGCGGGCGCGCCTGGTGCGGCGCCTGCTGGCCTCGGCGCACCCAGGGTACGGCGCGCAGGCACCGCGCAATTCCCGGGTCATCGAGGGCGAGTGCGAGCGCGAAGACTGATCGGTACGCAGTGGCGGGCCTTGAAATCGGCAGGGCCAGCCCCATCTAGGGGGCGCTGCCAGAGCCGTGCTGCAAGCGGCGGGAAATTCAACCGCCCGCTCTTGTAATTCTTGCGGCCGGCACCACATCAGGCAAGGTTTTCGGGCTGACCCGGATTCTTTTGGTCAATAACTCAGGACAAGTGGAGAAGAAGCCGCAATGAAAATCCGTCCCCTACACGACCGCGTGGTCGTACGTCGCAAGGCAGAGGAAGAGAAAACCGCTGGTGGCATCCTGCTGCCTGGCTCAGCCAAAGAGAAGCCCAATCGGGGCGAAGTGATCGCCGTTGGTATCGGCACTGTCAATGACAAGGGCGATGTCCGCCCCCTGGATGTGAAGGTTGGCGACAAGGTGATTTTCGGAACCTATGCCGGCAACACGGTTGAAGACACCGACGGCAGCGAGCTGATCGTCATGCGCGAGAGCGACATTTTCGGCGTCATCACCGACTGAGCCGCGCATCCGCGCTGATTCAACATTGACTATTGGAGAAGGAAAAGATCATGGCTGCTAAAGAAGTGAAATTTGGCGACTCCGCCCGCAGAAAAATGCTGG
>DITZ01000093.1:5057-17353 GCA_002422985.1 Sphingomonadales bacterium UBA6171 | reverse complement strand
CGGAGAAGGTGGCGGTGCCCTTGTCCGCCGCGACGACAAGATAGGGATCATCCCTGTCCAGCCGCACCACATGGGGGGGCGGGATTATCTTGCCATTGGGGGCGAGATTGTCGGTGATGGAGAGCAGGGTGCGGATGAAGATCATATAGGCCTCGCGGCCCTCGGTCGCCCATGCGTCGCGGTGTGTCGCCGGATCGGGCAGCTGCTTGGGATAGAAGCCGCCCTTGGCGCCGGTGGGGACGATGACCGCATTCTTCACCACCTGCGCTTTTACCAGGCCAAGCACTTCGGTGCGGAAATCGTCGCGCCGGTCTGACCAGCGCAGGCCGCCGCGCGCGATCGGGCCGCCGCGCAGATGGATGCCCTCCACGCGCGGGGAATAGACCCATATTTCCCGCCAGGGCAGCGGCTTGGGGAGGCAGGGGACGCGGGCGGAATCAAACTTGAAGGCGAGCGCGGGCGCGCCACCGGGCACAAAGGCATTAGTGCGCAGCGTTGCGTCGATCACGCCCATAAACAGGCGCAGGATGCGGTCGTCGTCGATGGATTCGACGGCATCGAGCGCGGCGGCGAGCGTGATGCGCGCGGCTTCGATGCGCGGGGCGCTGTCTTTTCCCTGCAACGCCGGTTCATGCTGTGCGCGGAACAGGGTGACGAGCGCGTCGGTGACGGCGGGGTTGCGGCGGGTGGCGTCAACGGCGGTTGCCACCCCGTAAGAGGCGCCGGTCTGGCGCAGGTAGCGGAACCAGGCGCGGAACCAGTTGGCCTCCTCTGCCGGGCGGCCGGTGGCGGGGATCAGCGTGTTGAAGGCGTCATTTTCCTGCACGCCGACCAGCGTGTCGATGAGCGCCGGTTCGAGCCGCGCGGTGAAGCGGTCCCAGTCTGCAACCGAACGGCTGCCCGGCGCGCCGGGCATTTCCAGCTTGAAATCATGCACCCAGCCGATGGAGCCATCCGCGAGGTCGTAGGGCACTTCCTCGATCACGCGGAAGCCGAAATTTTCGAGCATGGGCACGCTCTCTGACAGCGGGATGATCTCGCCCAGCCGATAGACTTTCAGGCGGACAATGCTGTCAGGGTCGGTGCTGCGGCGGTAAAGCGCCACCTGCCGGTCCGCCGGGGTGGAGAGGCTGGTGAGGTGCAGAATATCGACCGCGGCCTCGGTGGGCCGGAATTCGGCGCGATAGCCGGGGCTGAACGAGCGGCCGTGCGACAAAGTGAGGCGGGCCGCGCGGGTCGCGCCGACCTTTTCCACCAGCGCCAGCTCCAGTTCTTCGTCCCAGCCACGGGCGATAAGGTTCAGCCGGGCGCTGAGCACTGCCTGATCGGGCGTGATGTGCACGCCTTCGAAGATATATTGCACGCGCGCCAGCCCTTCGGCGCGCAGTTCCACGTCGAACTTGCTCAGCTTGCCGCCGGTTGCCTCGGCGATCATCTGGCCGATGCGGCCGCGCAGGTCGGCGGAATAGAGATCGCGCGGGATATAGACGAGGAAGGAGGCGGTGGCGGTTTTCGGATCGTGCCGGGCGAACAGCGCCGGGCGGGGGCGATCGAGCAGCGACAGCAGCCCGCGCGTCATCACCAGCAGCTCGTCGGTTTCGATCAGGAATAATTCCTCGCGCGGGAAGGTTTCCAGCACATTGGTGAGCGCGCGGCCGGCGTGGCTGCGCGGCTCATAGCCCAGCCGTTCGGCCACTTCGGCCACCTTGCGGCGGATAAGCGGCACCCGGCGCGGGCTTTCCCGCAGCGCGGCGGACGCGAACAGGCCGAGGAAGTGGAAGGCACCGACGACCGCGCCATTGGCGTCGAAGCGGTTGATGGTGACCAGGTCCATCGGCACCGGGCGGTGGACGGTGGAGCGCAGCGTGGTTTTGGCGATGCTGAGCGCGTCCGTCGCGCCGGCCGGCCGGCTTTCGGGCAGCGGGAAGCGGCGCTCGTCGGCCAGCAGGCCGAATTTTTCCTTGCCGTCGGTGGCACCCAGCAGGGTGAATTTGTCGGCGGCCAGCCATTCGATGAAGGCGATGGTTTCCGCCAGCAGATGCGGCACGACCGGCGGGGGATTGTCATTCAGGCTGCGGGCGGCGTCGCGCAGCAGGCGGAGCATCGGCTGCCAGTCTGTTACCGTGCGGCGGACGTCGCTGTAGGCGATATCGAGCTGGCGGGCGATTTCGGCGCGTTTTTTCGCCGGCGCGCGCGCCACGTCCATGACGATGAGCGATTCGCGCGGGGCCTGCGGTTCATCCAGCGCGATCATCCGGCCACCGGCATCGCGGGTGATGCGCAGGATCGGGTGGAGCAGCCGCTCGATTTCCAGCCCCGCCGCGTTGATGACGGCGGTGGCGCTGTCCACCAGAAAGGGCATGTCGGCCGCAATCAGCGCGATGGGCATGCGGCGGTGGCCGATATTGCCCTCTCCGCTGCCGACAAAGACCTTATGTTCGGTGGGCTGGCGATCGGCGACGATGGCAAAGGCGATGTTGGCAACGCGCGTGCGCGCGGCGGCGTCCAGCCCCTCGGTTTCGCTGGGCGGGGCTGCGGCGAAGATATGGTCGGCCAGACGCCCGGCGAGCGCGATTTCCTCCGCCGTGCTGGGGCAGGGGCCGGCCGAGGGGATAGCGCTGTCGGGGCCGGTGGCCACTTCGCCTGAGCCGGTGCGCGCCATATCGTTCTTCCCTCTCGCCTTTCCCATCATCCCCGCGATGGTGCGGCCATACATGCGTCAGTCTGCGCCCGTTGTTCAAGCGAATGCGGCAAGAAACGCATGTCCTGCGGCCTGAGCCGCGATTTGCGGCGGAAACTATGTCGCGCCGGGCGTCTGGCCGCGAATCCAGTCGATGGCGGCGGCCAGCTCGCGTTGCAGCGCGAGGGTGTCCGCCTCTGACAGCATCTGCCGCCAGGAGACGATGACGACGACGGGAACCGGCCCGCCGGAATCCGTGGCGCGAAAGGGCAGCGCCACGGCACGCATCATCAGCGCCGCCGCGCCGGGCGCGACGCGGATGCCGGTGCCGCTCGATTCGCTGTCCATGAACAGTGGCTGGCCGCTGCGGGCGCTGCTGCTGGCGATGGCGGCGCACTGGGCGGCGGCCGACGCGGTCGGATCGGTCGAGGGCAGGACCGGGCCGGCGGACAGGATGGATTCGCGCAGCAATTGTTCGCCCACAAAGCTGGCGCGGGGCACCGGCGGGCTGGCGGCGGAATCGATGGTGAACAGCGCGGCGTGCGCACCATAGGGCGGCACCAGCAGCGCGGCCACTTCGCTGGCCGGCGGCGGTGCGCCGGCGCCCAGCTGCGTCCACAACGCCTCGGCCCGGCGGACGAGCCGCCGTTCAAGGCCGAAGGGGCGGTCATCCGCCAGCAACGGCGCGGTTGGGCCGAGGCTGGCGAAATCATCATGATGCGTGGCGATCGCGGTGTCGAAGTGGCGGTCCGTGGTCGGCCATGGATGGCCGGCCGGACGCTCCTCCGGCGCTCCTCCGCCCGCTTTGGCGAGCAGCGCCATCACCTCGCTGCGTCCCATCTCCTTCATGCCATGCTCCCTGGCGCTGCATATCGACCCAGGGAAGATAACGGCAGACAGGCGCCGCAGTTGCGCGCGCGCACTTGTCCCGCCACGGGAGGCCAAGTAAGGGTTCGGCCGGTTCCGCACCTGCCTGGCTTCCGGCGGGGCAATAGCGCAAGGGGAAATGGTCCTGATGGACGCGATCGTGAGTGCCCAGTGGCTGAAGGATGAGCTTGGCAAGAGCGACATCCGCGTAGTGGACGCAACCCTGTTTCTGGCCGACCATGGCCGCAACGCGCGCGCCGAGTTCGAGGCGGCGCATATCCCCGGTGCGGTGTTCTTTGACCTTGATGAAGTTGTCGATACCAGCTCCGCCTTGCCGCACATGCTGCCGACACCGGAAAAATTCGCCAGCCGCGCGCAGGCGATGGGGCTGGGCGATGGCTCGCGAATCATTGTTTACGACAACAGCCCGCTGAAATCGGCGGCGCGCGCCTGGTGGATGTTCCATGTGTTCGGCGCCCATAATGTCGCCGTGCTGGATGGCGGGCTGGATGCCTGGAAAGCCGCCGGCGGTGGCCTTGAATCCGGCAAGCCCCTGGTGCGCCATCGCCACTTCACTGTGTGGGCAGACCGGTCCGGTGTGCGCGATCTGGCGGCGATGAAGGACAATCTGAAATCCGGCGCGGAGCAGATCGTCGATGCGCGCTCCGCCGGCCGCTTCACCGGTGTGGAGGCCGAGCCGCGCGAGGGCGTGCGCGGCGGCCATATGCCGGGCGCCAAATCCCTGCCGTCTTCCACCCTGTTCAATGCCGACGGCAGCTACAAGGATGTGGACGGGCTGAAGGCCGCCTTCGCCGATGCGGGTGTTGATCCGTTAAAGCCGATCGTGGCGACCTGCGGTTCCGGCATCACGGCGGCCAATGTCGTGCTTGCCGCGACGCTGCTGGGGGCCAAAAACCCGGCGCTTTATGACGGAAGCTGGGCGGAATGGGGCGGCCAGGCCGACACGCCGGTCGTGACCGGCGGCTGAGCCGGCCTTGAGCGGCAAAGACGAGTTCCACGACGACCCGTTCACCGGCGCGGCCCATATGGGTCGCCGCGCCGAATGGACCGAAAATCGCGAAGGCACGGGCGGGATCGTCAACCCGCCCGTGTGGCGCGCCTCCACGATCCTCTACCCGACCATCGCCGATATGGATGCCGCCAATATGCGGCAGGATTCGACATTGTTTTATGGCCGCAAAGGCACGCCCACCCACTGGGCGCTGCGCGAGGCCATGACCTCGCTGGAGCCGGGGGCGGCGGGCACCATGCTCTACCCTTCCGGCGTCGCCGCGCTGGCCGGGGCCATCCTGTCGGTCGCCAGGCCGGGCGACCATATCCTGCTGCCCGACAGCGCCTATGACCCGACCAGCGCACTGGCCAACGGGCTGCTGGCGCGGCTGGGCATCATCTGGGAGCCCTATGATCCGCTGATCGGCGCCGAAATTACCCGGCTGTTCCGGCCGGAAACCGTGCTGCTGCTGCTCGAATCGCCCGGTTCGCTCACCTTTGAAGTGCAGGATGTGCCAGCCATGGCCGCCGCCGCCAAGGCCGCCGGCGTCACCAGCCTGCTGGACAATACCTGGGCCGCCAGCCTGCATTTCAAAGGCATCGCCCACGGCTGCGACATGGTGATGCAAGCCATCACCAAATATGTCGGCGGACATTCCGACCTGATGATGGGCAGCGTATCCGCCACCCCCGGCCATTTCGAACGGCTGCGCGCCACGGCCTGGGCACTGGGCCAATGCGTCTCCGCCGATGACGCATCGCTGGCGCTGCGCGGCTTCCGCACACTGCCCACCCGCATGGCGCGGCACGAAGCCTCGGCGCTTACCATCGCGCGCTGGCTGAAAACCCACCCGCTGGTGAGCGAAGTGTGGCACCCGGCCCTGCCCGACTGCCCCGGACACACAATTTGGCAACGCGACTTCAGCGGCAGCGCCGGCCTGTTCGGCGTGATGCTGAACCGCGGCAGCCGCGCCGACGCCGCCGCCCTGTTCGACCGCCTCAAACTCTTCGGCAAAGGCTTCAGCTGGGGCGGATATGAAAGCCTCGCCGTCCCGACCTCCCCCGAAAAATTGCGCCGCCTGAACCCGAAACACCCCCACGGCCTGACACTGCGCCTCTCCATCGGCCTCGAAAACCCGCAAGACCTCATCACCGACCTGACCCAGGCCCTCGACCACTTCGCCACCGCCACGCGCTGAGGCGGGCGTCGGGCGTGATGGCCCCTCAGGGGGCTTTGCCCCCTGAACCCCCAGCAGGAGCTTAGGCTCCTGCACCTCAATAGATTTAGGCAGAGTGCCCCCGGTGAAGGTCGTCTGGCGCTGCCGGACCTGTCCGGGGGCACTCTGCCTAAATCTCAGGGGTCAAGGGGCCACAGGCCCCTTGCGGGGTTCCAAGGGGCAGCGCCCCTTGGGTTCATCGCGCCCGCCGCCAGCCTCAGCGTGTGCGGAGGAGGAGGGGGCCGAAGGGGGTGGATTGGGCGAGGCTGGTTTTGCCGGTTCGGGTGAGTTCGAGGGCGGCGGCGAAGTTGGAGGCGAGGGCGGAGCGGGTGAGGGCGGGGGAGAGGTTGGGGGGGAGGAAGGTTTTGAGGTCGGTCCAGTCCAGGGCGGTGCCGATGAGGGTGGAGAGGCGTTCGAGGGCTTCTTCCAGGGTGATGATGGCACGGGGTGGGGGGGACCAGGGGGTGGCGCGGGCGCGGGCGCGGATTTTGCCGTAGCTGGAGAGCAGGTCGTAGAGGGTGGCATCGACTTTGCTGGTGCGGATCTGGCGCAGGCCTTCGGGGTTGCCGCGGGTGAAGGTGTCGCGGCCGAGCTGGTCGCGGCGGATGAGTTGTTCGGCGGCGGTTCGCATGGTGTCGAGCCGGAGGAGGCGCCAGCGCAGGCGTTGGGCGAGGTCGTCCGGGTCCGGGTCGGGCTTGGCTTCGGCGGGGAGGAGGAGGGCGGATTTGAGGTAGGCGAGCCAGGCGGCCATCACCAGATAGTCGGCGGCGATTTCCAGTTTCAGTTGGCGGGCCTGGGCGATGTAGGCGAGATATTGATCGACGAGCGGCAGGATGGGGATGGCGGCGAGGTCTATTTTCTGGGTGCGGGCGAGGGTGAGGAGGAGGTCGAGCGGGCCTTCATAGCTGTGGAGGCTGATAACGAGTGTGTCGCCGGGTTCGGCGTTGCGGGGCGGGTCTTCGGCGAAGGGGACGGGGGTGGTCAAAGTGCGGCTGTGGTCAGTGCGTCGCGGCGGGCGGCGAGCGCATCGGCGGTGCCGGCGGGGGTGCCGGCCCAGTCCATGGCGCGGGTGAGGCGGGCGAGTGCGGTTTCGCTGATGGGCGGGAGGGCGGCGGCGACGGCTTCCATTTCCGCGAAGTCGCCGGAGCAGTGGAGGGCGATATCGCAGCCGGCGGCGATGACGCCGGTGGCGCGGCTGCCCATATGATTGCCGCCCGGTTGCTGGCTGAGCGCCTGCATGCACAGATCGTCGGACATGAGCAGATTATCGAAGCCGATGGACTGGCGGATGATGGTGGCGATGATGGTGGGGGAGAGGGAGGCGCAGCGTTCGCTGTCCCAGGCGGTGTAGATGACATGGGCGGTCATCGCCATGGGGGCGTCGGCGAGGCGGCGGAAGGGGATGAGGTCTGTTTCCAGTTCTTCGGCGCTGGCGGTGACGATGGGGAGGTCGAGATGGCTGTCGGCGGTGGCGCGGCCGTGGCCGGGGATATGTTTGACGACGCCGACGCAGCCGCCGGCTTGCAGGCCATCCAGCGTGGCGCGGCCGAGGCTGGCGACGGTGACGGGATCGGGGCCGTAGCTGCGGTCGCCGATCACGTCGTGCATGCCGGGGGCTTCGACATCGAGGAGCGGCAGGCAATCGACGCTGATGCCGAGGCCGGCGAGCAGGAGACCGAGCGACTGGGCGTTGGCGCGGGCGGCGGCCATGGCGGTGATGGGGGCCTTGTTCCAGATGGCGGCGAAGGCGCAAGGGGCGGGATATTCCGGCCAGTGCGGCGGGCGCAGCCGGGCGACGCGGCCGCCTTCCTGATCGATGAGGATGGGGAGGCGGCTGTTGCCGGAGAGGGTGCGCAGCGAATCGGTGAGTGCGCGCAGCTGATCGGGCGTTTCGATATTGCGGCGGAACAGGATGTAGCCGGCCGGGTTGGCGGCGCGGAACAGGTCGCGCTCGCGGCTGGTGAGGGTGGGGCCTTCGAGACCGAGGAATGCGGGAATCATGCCTGTCTTGTGGCGCAAGGCGGGCGGGGTGGGCAAGCGTTGCAATTCCCGCATCCGGGCCGGGGGATGCGGGCCGCATGATGGCGCCGGCCGGCGGGCCGTTCTTTCCGTCGGGGCAGCAGGCCGTCAGGCCGTCAGGGCAGCAGGCGCTCGATGCCATGGACCAGACAGATGAGCGCCAGCAGCAGGATGGACGCCCAGGTGAGGACGATGCCAAGGATGCGCGGGCCGTTGGGGGCGGGCAGGCCCATGCCGATGGCGTGGAGGATGCGGCCGAGGACGAGCGCGGCGGCGATCGTGATGACGAGCCAGTGGGCGCCTGCTGTTTGTTCGGCGATGAACAGCAGGATGAGGCCGGTGGGGACATATTCGGTGAAATTGGCCTGCGCGCGAATCCGGGCGGCGAGGATCGGGTTGTTGCCATCGCCCAGCGAGACATGGCTGGCGCGGCGGATGAGCGAGATGCGCAGACTGAGTGCGATCAGGATGAGGCCGAGCAGGCCGGCGGTGATCATGGAAACGGTCATCTTGTCTCCTCCCCTTGTTTGCCAAATGGCCGGTCAATCGGTAGAGAATGGAACGGGCGCTTGCGTTTTTGCGATTTTTGGCTATGACCGCGCGCTCGATTCCAACCGATTGACCGCGTGTTCCGGCCACCATGGCCCACACCCGGCTTTGACTGACAGAAGGTGCCCCATGGCCGTCCCCAAACGCAAGACCTCGCCCTCGCGGCGCAACATGCGGCGTAGCCACGATGCCCTCGTGGCCGTGCGTCCGCAGGAGTGCAATAATTGCGGCGAGCTGAAGCTGCCGCATCATATCTGCCCGGCCTGCGGTTTTTATGACGGCCGCGAGGTGATCGCGTCTGCCGACTGATCCTGTCGCCGCGCCCGTTTGTGGCGTAGTGATTCGGCTTCTACGCCGAGCAGCGGCCGGATTCGGCCCTTGGCCTGTGTGCGTTGGGGGGTTAGCAAGACTAAGTGAGCAGTGAAAGTTCCGCACGGCGGCCGATAATCGCGCTGGACGCGATGGGCGGCGACGTTGGCCCTGACGTGGTGGTGGCGGGCGCGGAACTGGCGCGTGAGCGCTATCCGGAGCTGCGATTCCGTATTTACGGGCAGGAAACCGCCATTCGCGCGGCGCTTGCCCATGCGCCGCGCATGGCGGCCGAAGCCGAGGTCATCCATGTGGAGGGGGTGGTGCTGGGCACGGACAAGCCCTCGCAGGCCATCCGCCGGGCAAAGACCACCTCCATGGGGCTGGCCATCGATGCGGTGAAGCGCGGCGAGGCCGATGCGGCCGTTTCCGCCGGCAATACCGGCGCGATGATGGCGATGGCAAAGCTGGCGCTGCGCACGATGCACGGGATAGACCGGCCGGCGCTGGTGGCGCTGATGCCGACGCTGAAGGCCGACAGCGTGGTGCTGGATCTGGGCGCCAACACCGATTGCGATGCGGAAAATCTGGTGCAGTTCGCCGTTATGGGGGCGGCATTTGCGCGCACCGTGCTGGGGCTGGAGCGGCCGACGGTGGCGTTGCTGAACATCGGCGAAGAGGAAATGAAGGGCACGGAATCGATTCGGGATGCCGCCCTGCTGCTGCGCGAGGCAGCCGTTGACCTGTCGCTGGAATTTGTCGGCAATGTGGAGGGCAATGGCATTGCCCAGGGCAATGTCGATGTGATCGTGACCGATGGTTTTTCCGGCAATATCGCGCTGAAGACGGCGGAGGGCACCGCAAAGCTGGTGACCGGGCTGATGGCCAATGCCTATCGGGCGAGCTGGCTGACGAAGCTCGGCTATCTGCTGTCCCGATCGGCGCTGCGGGCGCTGCGCGACCATCTGGACCCCAATAATCACAATGGCGCGGTGTTTCTGGGCCTGAACGGCGTGGTGGTGAAAAGCCATGGCGCGGCCAATGTGAAGGGATTTGCGAACGCGATCTGCGTGGCGCATGATCTGGTGCAGCAGGATATACAGGCGCGGATTACGGCGGATCTGGCGAATTTCGCCGCGCACCGCAGCCCGCTGGCCGATATGGTCGGCTGAGCGACTCAAGGACAGGCGAGCAATGGGTGTTGAGACAGTTGAACAGGGTGCTGCGCGTCGGTCTGTGATCCGCGGGACGGGCAGTGCGCTGCCCGCCGATGTGGTGAGCAATGCCGATCTGGCGGACCGGCTGGATACGTCTGACGCCTGGATCATCGAGCGCACGGGCATCCGCGAGCGGCGGATCGCGCCGGCCGCGGTGAAAACATCGGATCTGGCGGTGGAAGCCGCGCGGCAGGCGCTGGCGATGGCGGGCGTGCCGGCGGAAAGCGTCGATCTGATAATTGTGGCGACCGCGACCCCGGACAATACTTTCCCTTCAACCGCGACGCAGGTGCAGGCGGAACTGGGCATCCGGCAGTGCGCGGCCTTTGATGTGGCGGCGGTCTGTTCCGGCTTTGTCTATGCGCTGAGCGTGGCGGATGCGATGCTGAAGACCGGGCCATACCGCCGCGCGCTGGTGATCGGTGCGGAATTGTTCAGCCGGCTGCTGGACTGGGATGACCGGGCGACGGCGGTGCTGTTTGGCGATGGCGCGGGCGCGGTTGTGCTGGATGCGGTGGACGGTGGCGCGCGGGGCATATTGGCGTGCCGGCTGCATGCGGATGGCCGGCATCGCGACCTGCTGTTCGTGGACGGCGGGCCGGGCACGACCGGCACGGTCGGCAAGCTGCGCATGAAGGGCCGCGAGGTGTTTCGCCATGCGGTGCAGAATCTGGCGGCGGTGTCGGAGGAGGTGCTGGCGGCCGCCGGGCTGAAAACCGCTGATCTGGATTGGGTGGTGCCGCATCAGGCCAATGCCCGCATATTGGAGGCGACGGCAAGGAAGCTGGGCCTGCCGATGGAACGGGTGGTGATGACGGTGGGCGAACATGCCAACACGTCGGCCGCTTCCGTGCCGCTGGCGCTGGACAAGGCGGTGCGCGACGGGCGCATCAAGGAGGGCGATCTCTGCCTGCTGGAAGCCATGGGCGGTGGCTTTACCTGGGGGGCGGTCGCGCTGCGTTTCTAGGGTCGCGGGCTATTCCTGTCAGGGCGGGCGGCATAACGCGATTTTCTGCGCTGGGCTGCGCATGTGCCTTGAGCACGCTGCGCGCCGCTGCTTGAAAATCCCGCTTTTCGCCACACCCTGACAGGAACAGCCCGCGACCGGTATCGGCATGTGCCAGTTTTCGGCCCTCTTTCCCCATGCTGCAAAAAGGGTTAGCTTTCCGCCCGGCTTGCAGGGGAGATGGTGATGGGCGATTCGCGGGGGGGCGCAAAGGCGGTGCCGACACTGACCAGGGCTGATCTGGCAGAGGCGCTGCATCTGAACATCGGATTGTCGCGGGCGGAATCCGCCGATCTTGTGGAGCAGGTGCTTGACGAGGTGGCCGCGGCGTTGCTGGACGGGGGGAATGTGAAACTCTCCTCCTTTGGCAGCTTCATGCTGCGCAAAAAGGGCCTGCGGGTCGGGCGCAATCCCAAAACCGGGGTGGAAGTGCCGATCGCGCCGCGCACGGTGCTGACCTTCCGGCCGAGCCAGCTGCTGCGCGAACGGATCAACGAGGCGTGAGTGCGGCTGGCGGCGGAAAATCGGCCGATGCGTTCCGCACCATAAGGGAGGTGTCGGAACTGGTTGGCGTGCCGCCGCACATATTGCGCTTCTGGGAGACGCGCTTTCCGCAACTGAAGCCGATCCAGCGTGGCGGCAACCGGCGCTATTACCGGCCGGCGGATGTGGCGCTGGCGCAGGCGCTGCACCGGCTGCTGCATCAGGATGGCTATACGGTGAAAGGCGTGCAGAAGCTGATCGCCGGCGGCGGGCTGGCGGCGGTGGTGGAGGGCGGCGCACCGGCGGTGCCGGAATCGCCGCTGCCGGAATCGCCGCTGCCGGCTGCGGCCCTGCCGGGCGGAGAAGCGGCGCTGCTGGCGGCGCTGCTGGCGGTGCGTGAACGGCTGGCCGTCGCGCTGGCGGCGTGATGCGGGACAGCCGATGAAGACGGTTGCGGTGTTTTCGCTGAAGGGCGGCGTTGGCAAATCGGCGATAGCGGTGAATCTGGCCCATGCAGCGGCAAGCCATGGCGGGCGGCGAACCTTGCTGTGGGATCTGGATTCGCAGGGCGCGGCCAGCTGGCTGCTGGAGGCAGCGCCCAAGGCCAAGGCGCGCAGCGCGCTGGCGGGCGGCAATCTTTCGGAACTGGTGCTGGAAAGCCGCTATCCCAATCTGGATATATTGCCGGCGGACCGGTCCCTGCGGCGGCTGGAAGGGGATCTCGCCCAGTCCGACAAGTCGAAAATATTGAAAAAACTGCTGAAAACCCTGTCGGATGATTATGATCGGGTGATTATTGATTGCCCGCCGGGCCTGTCTGAGCTGGCGGATCGCATCTTTCGCGGGGTCGATCTGCTGGTGGTGCCGATGATACCCTCGCCGCTGTCCGGCCGCATGCTGGAGCAGTTGCGCCAGGAACTGGCGCGCGGCTATGGCGG
>DITZ01000093.1:0-5003 GCA_002422985.1 Sphingomonadales bacterium UBA6171 | reverse complement strand
GCGCCCATCGGTGCGGTGGCGCCGGCGAGCGAAGGGGCGCGGGCTTTCGCCCGGCTGTGGCGCGATGTGGAGGCGCGGCTATTGGGCTGAGGCGAGCGGCAGGATCAGCTTTGCGTCTGTGCCGGTTGCGCTGTGGCTGAGGGTGACATCGCCGCCATGGGCGCGGGCGAGCGAGCGGGCGACGGTGAGGCCAAGCCCGGTGCCGCCGNNGCCGCCGCCGCCGTGCCGCGCGCGGGACGGATCGCCGCAGACAAAGGGGTCGAACAGGCGTTCCAGATCGGTGTCGGGCGGCAGGTCGCCGGGGTCTGATATGGTGACGATGGCGTTGCCAGCCATGGTTTCCATCCGCACTTTGGCACCGCCGCCGTGGATCGCCGCATTTTCCATGAGATTGGCGAGGATGCGTCGGATGGCCAGCGGATCGGCGCGCACGACAGCGCTGGAATCGATGTCGGCGCACACCGGCCGGCCGATGAGGGTGAGGTCGGATGCGACCTGCTCCACCAGCGCGCCAAGTTCGATGGGGCGGCGTTCGGCCAGCGGATCGGCGCCGCGCACATAGGCGAGCGAGGATTCGACCATCATGCCCATGTCGGCGAGGTCACGGCGGATGGCCTCTCCCGCCGGGCCTTCCAGCGCCTGGGCACGGAAGGCCAGCCGGGTGAGCGGCGTGCGAAGATCATGGGCGATGGCGCCCAGCATCCGCGTGCGCTCGTTGATGAAATCGGAAAGCCGCTGCTGCATGGCAGCCACGGCGCGGGCGGCCCGCTCCACCTCGCGCGGGCCGCTGATGTCGGGCGGGGGGGAGGACGGATCGCGGCCG
The DNA here is from genome assembly GCA_002422985.1 of Sphingomonadales bacterium UBA6171. Lineage (GTDB taxonomy): Bacteria > Pseudomonadota > Alphaproteobacteria > Sphingomonadales > Sphingomonadaceae > Sandaracinobacteroides. Next base: position 4,180 of record DITZ01000093.1, on the reverse strand, counting down.
ATACGTTCTGCCGCGTCGGCCAACTGCTCGATGGGGATGGCGAGGCGGTGGGAAAAGGCCCAGGCGAGCGGCAGGGAGACGATGCTGGTGATGAGGAACAGCAGCAGCGCGCGGCGTTCGGTGCCGTCAAAGGTGGGGCGCTCGCGCGGTTCATAGACCAGCCAGTCGCCGTCTTCCTGCTGGATGGCGATGCGGAAATGGCCGATCAGCATCGGTTCGCCATCGGCCGGGCTGCCGGCTGGATAGGTGATGACGAGCCGGCCGCGCTGCGGGGCGGAGGGATCGACGATGACGCTGGCCGGCGGCAGATCGAGCGCCAGGGCCAGACGGCGGGCATAGGCTTTGGCTGCACGCCGTTCGGCGGCTTCGGGGATGGGCGGCGATGGCGTTTCCATGGCCACCAGAATCTGCTGGTCGCCCCGCCTTATGTCTGCGGCGATGCGGGTGATGCCGACCGGCTTGGCGCGCTGCGGCGGCAAAGTGAGTTGCAGCAGCGACGACACGGCCTGCGCCAGCAGGATGGCGGCGAGGATGAGGGCGAAGATGCGCGCGAACAGCGAGCTGGGCGCATGGGCGGCAATGATGTCCGGCGGCGGCGCGTTGGCCTGCAATCGCGCGTCCGGCTTGATCATCGGCCGGATGCGGCAACCTGATAGCCGCCGTTGCGGACGGTGCGGATAAGATGGACGCCATCCTCGCCGCCGGCGCGTTCCAGCTTTTTCCGCAGGCGGCTGACCTGCACGTCGATCGCCCGGTCGAAGGTTTCGCGGCTGCCGCCGTGCAGGCGGGCGACCAGGGCTTCGCGCGGGATGGTCTGGCCCGGCGCTTCGGCAAAGGCCTGCATCAGCGCGAATTCGCCGTCTGTGAGCGCGACCAGGACGCCGGCCGGCGTGGACAATTCGCGGCGCACCAGATTCAGCGTCCAGCCGGCGATGGAGGCCATGCGGCCGGCCCCGGTGGGCGAGCGGCGGCGGAGCACGGCGCGGATCCGGGACACCAGTTCGTCGGGATTGACCGGCTTGGAGAGATAATCGTCTGCTCCGCCGTCAAGCCCCTCGATACGGCAGATATCTTCCCCCATGGCGGACAGGATGATGACGGCCGGGCCGTTGGCGGCGGTCATGCGGCGGGTGATGCTGATGCCGTCCTCGCCCGGCATCATGCGATCGAGCACGATGAGATCGACGGGCGATCCGGCGGCAGCGGCGGCGTTCAGCGCCCGGTCCATCGCTTTGGCGTTGCCGGCGGTGCCGGTGGTGAAGCCCTGCCGATCGAGGAAGGCGGCGATCAGCGCGCAGATATCGGGATCATCGTCGACGACGAGGATGTTGGGCTGGGGCAAGATGTTGGGCGCGCTGAGATTCATCGACTATTTTCTTTCATGATGACGGTAGTTTTACGCTGCGCTGAGCCGTGTGCAAGCATCACTTGCGGAGACCCGCACGGGGCTTTAGCCTTTGTGGCGTGACACTGTATGTGCTGCTTTTCCTACCCCTCCTGCTGGCGGCTCCGCTGTGGGCGGCCGAGTCGCCGGGTTACAGGCCAGCCGGGTCGCCGGGTTACAGGCCGGCCGGGTCGCCGGATTTCGGGGCTGCGGCTGTGCCGGTGCCGGCGTGCGCGGGGCCGGATGCGGCGGCCATCGCTGCGCACGGGCCCTATGACCTGCCGGCGCTGATCGACATGGCGCTGTGCCGCGACCCTTTGACGCGCGGCGCCTGGGCCGGGGTGCGGGCGGCCGAAGCGCGGGCGGCGCAGGTGCGCGCCGCCTATGGCCCGCAGCTTGACGCGACGCTGGGGGTGGATGGCGCGGTGTCCCGGCGCTGGGGCGGCGGATTCGCGAGCGGAACGGACAGCAGCGCCACGGCGAGCGCGGGGCTTTCTCTGGGCTGGCTGCTGTATGATTTTGGCGGGCGGGCGGCGCGACTGGATGCGGCAGACGCGGCGCGGGCGGCGGCGCTGGCGGCCTTTGCCGATCAGGCGCAGGCGAGCGTGCTGACCGTGGGCGTGGCTTGGGCGGATCTGCTGGCGGCGCTGGCGGGTGAAGAGGCGGCGCGGGAGAATCTGCGCTTTGCCGAAGCGTCGCTGGCGGCGGCGACAGCGCGGGAAAAGGCAGGCGTTGCCATCAGGTCTGAGCGGTTGCAGGCGGATGCGGCCGCGGCGCAGGCGCAGTTCCTGTTGCGGCAGGCCGAAGGCACGCTGCTGGTGGCGCGCGGACGGCTGGCGAGTGCGTTGCGGCTTCCCCCCAATGTGCGGCTGGCGCTGAAGCCGCCGGGGCCGGTGGAAAGTGCGGCGGTGCTGCAACAGTCGGCCGATGCGCTGATGGATGCGGCGGCGGGGCTGCGGCCGGATCTGGCGCTGGGGCGGGCCAATCTGCGCGTGGCCGCGGCCAATGTGGCCGCGGCGCAGGCGGCGCGGCGGCCGAGCCTGAGCCTGAACGCCCGGCCAGGCCTGTCGGTGGGCACCACTGGCCCGGATGTGGCGTCGGCCTCGGCCGGGGTGACGCTGGCCATCCCGCTGGGCAACGGTGGCGGGCGGACGGCGGTGATCGCGGAGGCGCGCGCCGAGGCGGAGCGGGCGGACGCCAATCTTGCGGCGAGCGAACAGTCCGCGGCGCTGGATGTGTGGACGCGCTATCAGGGGCTGGCGACCGACGCCGCCAATCTGGAGACGGCGCGGCGGGGTTTGCGCAGCGCGGAAGAAGCCGCGGCCCTTTCGCAGGGGCGCTATCGCGCCGGGCTGGCGGAGATTACCGAATTGCTGAATGCGCAAAGTGCGCTGGCGCAGGCGCGGCAGCAGATGGTGTCGGCCGAACTGGGCGTGCGGCAATCGGAACTGCTGCTGGCGCGCGCCGTCGGCCAGATGGGAGAGGCCGTGCAATGACCCGGAATCGCTGGATTTTGCTGATGCTGCTGCTGGCGCTGGCGGCGTTTGCCGGCTGGTTCTTCCTGCTGCGGGGCAGGGATGCGCCGCTGCCGTTCGAGACGGCGAAGGTGGAAAAAGGCACGCTGGTGGAGGAGATTACCGCCAATGGCATCATCAATCCGGTGCGGGTGGTGAATGTCGGCTCGCAAGTGTCGGGCACGGTGCAGAAGCTTTATGTGGACTATAACGACCGGGTGACGGCGGGGCAGGTGCTGATGGAACTGGACCCGCAGCTGTTCGAGGCGCGGCTGGCGCAATCGGGCGCGAGTCTCGCCAATGCCGAGGCGCAGGCGGCGCTGTCTGCGGCCAATGCGAAGCGCGCCGCTGAACTGCGGCGGCAGGATTTCATCAGCCGGCAGGATTATGAAAGCGCGGTCGCCAATGCGCGTTCGTCTGCCGCGCAGGTGGCGTCGGCGCGGGCGGCGATGGATCAGGACAGAGCGAACAAGGGCTTCTCCATCATCCGCGCGCCGGTGTCCGGCGTGATCATCAGCCGGAAGATTGATGTGGGGCAGACGGTCGCCGCCTCTTTCCAGACCCCGGAACTGTTCACCATCGCGCAGGATCTGACGCAGATGCAGATCGAGGCATCGGTGGCGGAGGCCGATATTGCGCGGGTGAAAACCGGCCAGCCGGTGCGCTTTACCGTGGATGCCTTTGGCACGCGAGAATTTGCCGGCCGGGTGAGCCAGGTGCGGCTGAACCCGACGACGCAGCAGAATGTGGTGACCTTTACGGTGGTGGTGGCCGTGCCCAACCCCGATGGGGCGCTGCTGCCGGGCATGACGGCGAATGCGGCGTTCCGGGTGCAGGAATTCACCAATGCGCTGCTGGTGCCCAACGCGGCGCTCAGCTGGAAGCCGAAGGATTATGTGCCCCCGCGCGGCAGCGGGCAGCGGGCGGCGGAAAAGGGCCAGCCGGGCACGGGGGCGACGATTTTCGTGCTGGGGGCAGACCGGCAGCCGGTGGCGCGGCGGGTGCGGCTGGGGGCCTATGATCATGACAACAGCATGGTGCTGGCGGGGGATCTGAAGGCGGGCGAGACGATTATCACCGGGGATGTGGAGCCGGCGGGCGCCGTGCAGGTGAAGATGGGCGGACCGCGCTGATGGGGATTGTCCTCGACCTTCGGAATATCGTGAAGGATTATCCTTCGGAAGCCGGCGCGTTCCGGGCGCTGAATGGCGTTTCCATGCAGGTGGAGGATGGGGAGTTTCTTGCCATCATGGGGCCGTCGGGATCGGGCAAATCGACGCTG
>DITZ01000042.1 GCA_002422985.1 Sphingomonadales bacterium UBA6171 | reverse complement strand
CCCAGCCCAGCTCATAATAGGCCCACCAGGAGCCGAGCGCGACGCCGAGCGTGAGCGCCGCCCATGCAAACATCACCCACGGCCGGGTGGCCCTGGCCCAGGCCGGGCCGACCAGATTTTCCAGCATCGCGGCAATCGCGCAGGCAAAGGCGACCGACAGGCCGACATAGCCAAGATAGAGCAGCGGCGGATGGAAGGCGAGGCCCGGATCCTGCAACAGCGGGTTCAGCCCCTGGCCCTGCGTGGGCGCGGGCGACATGCGCGCGAACGGGTTGGAGGCGATGAGCAGGAAGGCGAAGAAGCCCAGCGCCACCACGCCCTGGATCGACAGCACCCGCGCGCGATAGCGTTCGCCAAGCGGCTGGCGCGCGATGGCAAAGGCGGCCCCCGCCAGCGCCAGCACCAGCACCCACAGCAGCAGCGAACCTTCATGATTGGCCCACAGGCCGGTGAGCTGATAGAGGAACGGCTTCATCGTGTGGCTGTTGGCCGTCACCAGCGCCACGGAGAAATCAGAGACGATGAAGGCCCAACTGAGCGCGGCGAAAGCCAGCAGCACGAACAGCGCCTGCGCGACAGCAGCGGGTGCCGCCAGACGCAGCAGGCCGTCCTGCCGGATGAACAGCCCGATGGTGGGCGCGGCGAATTGCAGCAATGCCGCGGCCGCTGCCATCCACAGCAGGAAGTGGCCGAGTTCGGGAATCATGCGCCGGTGTTGGGGGCGGATTTCAGCGGGTGGCCGCCCTTTTCCATGGCCCTGGCCACTTCGGGCGGCATATAATTCTCGTCATGCTTGGCCAGCAGTTGCTGCGCCTCGAAATCGCCGGCGGCCGTCATCGCGCCGGTTGCAATCACGCCCTGCCCCTCCCGGAACAGATCGGGCGTGATGCCCTTGTAACGCACCGGCAGTTCGGCGCGATTGTCCATCACCACAAAGCGTATCGTCAGCCCGTCCGGCGCGTGCTGCACCGAGCCGTCCTTGACCAGACCACCCAGCCTTATCGTCTGGCCGATGACCGGCGGGCTTGCGGCGATGTCGCCCGGTGCCTTGAAATAGGCCGCGCTGTCCTGCAACGCGATGGTCGCCACCACACCCGCAATGGCCAGCACGCCGGCCGCCGCCAGCGCCAGAATCAGCCGTTGCCGTTTTGCTGTTGGTCTTGCCGCCACTATTGTCGTTCCTCACCCTCTGTGCGCCGTTCCGCCCGGCGCATCTGCACGATGCACCAGATCAGCATGGCGCCCGGCGCGCCGATGCCCAGCCCATAAGCCGCGACGATGAACGGAAGATGGTTCATCAGCCGAGCCGCGCCGCCAGCCGCCGTGCGCGCGCCTCGGCGCGCTGCCCGGCGATCAAGGTGCGCATCCGCATCAGCACCATGGCGGCGAACAGCAGCAGAAAGCCCAGCGCCGCCAGCATCAGCGGCCAGAGCATGTCGGCATGAATGGCGCTGCCGGACAGGCGGATGGAGGCCGGCTGGTGCAGCGAATTCCACCATTCCACGCTGAACTTGATGATCGGCAGGTTGATGGTGCCGATGATGGCCAGCAGGCCCGCCATGCGGTGCCCGCGCGCGCGATCCTCGTGCAGGTGGATGATGGCGATAACGCCCAGATAGAGCAGGAACAGCAGCAGCATCGAGGTGAGGCGGCCATCCCACACCCACCATGTCCCCCAGGTCGGCCGGCCCCAGATGGAGCCGGTGACGAGGCAGATGCCGGCGAACAAGGCACCGATGGGGGCGATGGCCTGCACGCAAAGGTCCGCCAGCGGATGCCGCCAGATGCGCGCCGACAGCGCCGCAATCGCCATGCCGAGATAGCCGCCCAGCGCCAGCCAGGCGGATGGCACATGCACATACATGATGCGCACGCTCTCCCCTTGCAGATAGTCTGCCGGGGCCAGGAAAAGCCCGGCATACAGGCCCGCGCCCAGCAGCCCCAGCCCGGCCAGCAGCAGCCAGGGCGTGAACGCCACCGCCAGCCGCCGGAACCGCAGCGGATTCGCATAAGCGTGAAGATCGGGTGTCGCCATCAGCCTCTGATATCGTTGCAGGCCCATATCCGGCCCGGAAAGGCGCGCCTAGCACGGCTTCTGTGCCAAGGGCACCCCCGCAGCATGTCGCAGCCCCTTATCCCTGCCCGCCGCGCAAGGCAGCGCCGGCGGCGAAGGGGGCGATGGCGGCCAGCAGCAGCGCAGCGGCGCTTGTCAGCAGCAGCGCGCCGGGTTCGGCCGGGCGGCTGCCGAACAGCAGCATCGGCACGGCGAGCGGCACCACCACCAGCGCCACCAGTCCGCCGCCGCCCTTGGCACCGATCGTGAGGGACGCGGCCACCACGGCCAGCGCGCACAGGCCAAGGCAGCCCATCGCCAGCGCCAGCGCCAGCATGCCCAGCCCGGCCATGTCCATCGCCAGCAGCAGCGCGGCGAGCGGCAGTATGACAAGCAACGGCCCGGCAAAGCCCAGCCACAGCGCCAGCATCCGGGCGGCCGCCAGCAGTTCGCCCGCAACGCCGCGCACCGCGAGCTGATCGAGCGTGCCGTCCGCCGAATCGAGCGCGAACAGCGTGGCGACCGGCATCAGGCTCGCCAGCAGCGCGCCGACCCACAGGATGCCGGGCGCGAAGCGGCCCAGCACCGCGGGCTGCGGCCCCAGCGCAAAGGGCAGGATGATCGCCACCAGCAGGAAGAACAGCATCGGCAGCAGCCATTCGCCCGGCCGCGCGGCCATCAGCGCCAGATCGCGGCGCACCAGCAGCGCGAACAGCCGGCCGGTGCCGATGCTCATGCGCGCGGCCTCATCGGCGGAACAGGCTGTCGGCCGCCGAACGGAAGGCGACCGCGCCGTCGCGCTTCGCCTTCACCCGGGCAATCTCCGCCTCCAGCGCCGCCACCCGCGCGTCCAGCTCCGCCACCGACAATGGATCGAGATCCTGCGTCATCAGCAGGCGCAGCGGATCGTCGGGCCGTTTGGGCAGCAGTTCGTCCGGGTCCATCCTTGCCTCCTCTTTTTGTGCGGGCCACGCCGCCGTCTTGCACTTTCGCGCGGGCTGCATCAACGCACAGTGCTGGCAGGCGAATCCGCCGGCCCCGCATTTCAAGGAGCAGCCATGGCGAGCGACCCTATCCCCGGCACGATGCGCGCAATCGATCCGGCCGAAACCGGCGGTGCGGATGTATTGCAGGTCGTGGAGCGCCCCGTGCCGCAGCCGGGGCCGGGCGAGGTGCTGATTCGCGTGCATGCCGCCGGCGTCAACCGGCCGGACGTGCTGCAACGCATGGGGCTGTATCCGATGCCGCCGGGCGCGCCGACCATCCTGGGGCTGGAGGCCGCCGGCGAAGTGGTGGCGCTGGGCGAGGGCGTGCAGGACGTGCGGGTGGGTGATGCGGTGACGGCGCTGGTGCCGGGCGGGGCCTATGCCGATTATTGCGTGGCACCGGCCGCCACCTGCCTGCCGGTGCCGCCGGGCATGCGCTTTGCAGAAGCCGCCGGGCTGCCGGAAACCTGGTTCACCGTCTGGTCCAACCTGGTGGATCAGGGCGGCGTCAAGCAGGGCGATCATGTGCTGGTGCATGGCGGCACGTCGGGAATCGGCACCACTGCCATTGATCTGGGGTCGCTGCTGGGCTTCCGCGTGATCGTTACCTGCGGAACCGACGGCAAATGCGGTGCGGCGCGCGATCTGGGGGCTTTTGCCAGCATCAATTATCTGGACGGCGATTTCGCGCCCAAAGTGCTGGAATTGACCGGCGGGCATGGCGTGGAAGTGGTGCTCGACATGGTGGGTGCGGATTATTTTCCACGCAATCTCGCCTGTCTTGCGGTGGGTGGCCGGCATGTGTCCATCGCCTTCCAGCGCGGCGCGCGGGCAGAGCTGGACCTGTCCATGCTGATGCGCAAGCGCCTGATATTGACCGGTTCCATGCTGCGCCCCCGCCCGGTGGCAGACAAGGCCGCGATTGCCGCACAACTGCGTTCGCGCGTGTGGCCGGCCTTTGCCGATGGCCGGCTGGTGCCGCATCTGGATCGCAGCTTCCCGCTGGAGGAGGCGGCCGCCGCGCACCGGCATATGGAATCGGGGGCGCATGTGGGCAAGATCGTGCTTACCCTCTCCCCCTCGGCAGGTTGATTTTGGCGTGGCAAGCGTGACGATAGGCGGCATGAGACACGCATCACAGATCAAGCGCGACCTCGCCATCCTGGGCGCGGAAACCGAAGTGGGCTTTCGCGCCGACAGCAGCGCGGCGGAGCGAATCCGCGCGCTCGCGGCGGAACTGGAGGCGATCAACCCCACGCCCGAGCCGGCCAGCGCCGCCGCCCTGCTGCGCGGGCGCTGGCGGTTGCTCTACTCCAACATCGATCTGCTGCGGAAAACCACATTGGGGCAGCTGTCGTTCAATATCCTGCCCGACACGGGCGTGCGGGTGGCGGAACTGTTCAACGAGGTCGATCCGGCGAGCGGCCTGTGGGACAATGTGATCACCTTTGACGCGCTGGACAGCGGCGAGCCGGGCACGGCCGTCATCATGGGCAGCTATGCGGCGGTGGATGATGCGGAGATCGACATCCGCTTCACCGGGTCGCTGGTGGTCACCGCCACCGCTCCGGTGCGGCTGCCGATAAACCGGGAGCAGCTGCCCGACATGCGTATCAGCATCACCTATCTGGATGAGAGCTTCCGCATGATTCGCGGCAATCATGGCATTCTCTACATCTTCGAGCGGCTGGATGCCGCACCGCTGCGCTGGTCCCGCGATATTTGATTTCCCTTTGAGCAGACAGGATATTCCATGAGCGAGAAGCCCGAATCCGTTGGCCGCGAAGTGCTGTATGACATAGTGGAAAATCATATCGCGGTTGTGCAGCTGAACCGGCCCGACCGGCGCAATGCGGTGAACAATGAGGTTGCCGTCGCCCTCGACTGGATCGTGAAGGAGACGGAGGCGAACGATGCTGTGCGCGTCGTCATCCTCGGCTCCACGTCAGACGGCGCTTTTTGTGCCGGGGCGGATCTGTCTGAAATCTCCAGGGGCCGCGCGCATCTGCTCTCCACCCGCGATGGCGGCTTTGCCGGGCTGGCCACGGCGCGCCGGGAAAAGCCGTGGATTGCAGCGGTCGCGGCGCCGGCGCTGGCCGGCGGCTGTGAACTGGCGCTGTCATGCCACATGATCGTCGCGTCGGACAATGCGAGCTTTGGCCTGCCGGAAGTGAAGCGCGGGCTGTTTGCCGGTGCAGGCGGGGTGTTTCGTCTTACCCGGCGGCTACCGGTGGCCATTGCGATGGAACTGATCGCCACCGGCGATCCGCTGCCGGCCCGCCGCGCCTATGAACTGGGCTTTGTGAACCGCCTGACCAGCCGGGAGAATGTGATGGAGGAGGCGCTGACGCTCGCCCGTGCCATCGGCGTCAACGCGCCCTTATCCGTCCGCGAATCGCTGAAAGTCGCGGGGATGAGCTTTGACCGGCCGGAATCCGAACTCTGGTCCGTCTCCAAAGAAGCGTCGGGGCGGGTGTTTGCGTCCGAAGATGCGCGCGAAGGCCCGGTGGCGTTTCTGGAGAAGCGCGCGCCGGTCTGGAAGGGTCGCTGATCTGGCGGGGTGGGGCTTGCCCCCACTCGCTCATACCAAGGTTCACTGACGTGAACCCATGCACCTCCCGCCCCGCCTCCCCGCCCGACCACCAATGATACCAACAGGATATGGTGGTCGGGCGGGGAGGCGGGGCGGGAGGTATGAGTCGCGCTCAACGCGACCTGGTATCAGTCGCCCTTGCGGGCCACGAACATGTCATTCTCGATATGCCAGCTGAGGCCGGTCTGCCGCGCCCAGTCCACCAGCCAGTCCAGCGAGGGATAGCCGGCGAAGGCTTCGATGGTCGGGTCGAAACAGCGGATATCGTCCACCATGATGCGGCAGCGGCCGAAATGGCCGATATTCTTCGCGATTTCCTGCAATTCCTCGCGGATTGGCGTGTCCTGCTCGCCCTTGTAGGTAAGGCCGGCGGAATAATGACCGTCCAGCCAGAAGCTGACATCGCCGCTGAGCGTCGGCAGCAGGGTGGGGAAAACCGCCTCGCTGGTGCCCTTGTGCACCGTGATGGCGCTCTGGCCGGCAAAGCGCTTGCGCGCGCGATCGGCCAGCATCGCGGCCGGCTCGATGCTGTGCACGGCAATGGCGGTTTACGCCAGCAGCGCGGTCGTGTCGCCCATATAGGTGCCGGTTTCCACCCAGGTTGACCGCAACAGGCCATTGCGCAGCAGCGTCGCCTGCTTGATGTGGTGCGGGCAGGGCATGGCATAGCCGCTGGCCTTCCAGCTCCGGGCGCGGGCGGCATTGTGCAGGCGCGCAACCAGTGCATCCGGCAACAGAGACTTGACCAATTGCTTCATGCTGCCTTTTCCTGCTTTTTTTTGCGGGGACACACCCCATTGGTTCCGCGCCCTAGCAGGCGTCAGCGGCACGCTCAAGGTCACCGGCACGCTCAGGGCAGATGGGGCATCAATCGGGCGGAGAAGCGGCATGACCCGAAGCGGAGGCTCCGGCCACCGGGGCTTTGGGGGCGCGCAGCGCCAGCGTTGCCGCAAAGCCGATCGAGAGGAACACAACCGCAATGCCGATGCCGGGCCGGAGCGAGCCGGTTTCGCGCGCCAGCACGCCCACCAGAAACGGGCCGACAAAGGCGGTGGCCTTGCCCACAAAGGCGAACAGGCCGAAATAGGAGGCGATTTTTTCAGGGGGTGCCAGGCCCGCCATCATCGCCCGCATGGCCGACAGCGCAAAGGCCGCGCCCAGCGCGATAACGGCGCCGGATGCCAGGAAGCCCTGCTCCTGCGGCGAACCCAATGGCACCCCCAGCGCCACGCCGGTCGGCACCCCCAGCAGCCGTGTCGCATCGGTCGCCAGCACCGAAATCGCGCCCAGCACCAGCAGCAGCAGGCCGGCCAGCAGCAGCCTTTTCGTGCCCAGCCGCCGGTCCAGCAGGCCGGCCAGAAAGCCGCCCGCCGCCCCGAACACGGTGATGACAAGACCGAACACCGCAAGGCTGCCCGAATCCCAGCCGAAGGTCGCCGCCGCCAGCACCGCGCCAAAGGCGAACACAACCGCCATGCCATCGGCCGCGAACATGCGGCCGATCAGGAACAGCCGCATGTCCCGGTCGGCCCAGGCCTCGCGCAGCGTGTCCTTCAGCTCGCTGAGGCCCCGCGACACCGATGCCGGCCGCTGCCCCGGCTTTGGCTGGCGATCCGGCGTTATCAGCAGGAAGGGCAGCAGGAAAATCACGATGGCGGCGGCCGCCAATGGCCCGGCCAGCCGGTCTGTGCCGTGCGGGACAGCCGCCAGAAAGGCCGGCGGCTGGCGGCTGGCCCACAGCATGATCAGAAGCACGGCGATGCCCGCCAGTTGCGAAAAGCCGAAGGCGAGGCCGGAGAGCAGCCCCATGCGGTCGCGCGCCGTCACCATGGGCAGGAAGGCGTTGGAAAACTGGTTCATCAGCTCCACCGCAACGATGCCCAGGAACACGGCAAAGGCCACCGGCCACAGCGAGCCGCCGGGTGCGGCAAACCACAGCGAGGCAGAGGCCAGAAAGGCGACGACGGCGACGGTCCCCAGCCAGGGCTTCAGCCGCGCGCCGGAATCCGCGATCGCGCCAAGCAGCGGTGCCAACAGGGCGATGGCCAGCCCGCCGGCCCCCACGGCAAAGGCCCAGGCCGACGCCCCCTGCCCCGCCGACATCGCCAATGTGCCGGCGAAATAGGGTGCGAACACATAGCGCAGCACCAGATTGAAAAACGGCTCATTGGCCGCTTCGGTCAGCGACCAGCTGGCTTCCGCCCCGGACAGTCTCATGATGCGGCCCATGGCAGCCGGTCGAGGTCTGCATTGCCGCCGCTGAGGATCACACCCACGGTTCGCCCGCGCCCATCCACCGCGCCGGACAACAGCGCGGCCACCGGCACGGCGCTGCTGGGTTCGATCAGAATCTTCATCCGCATCCACACCAGCCGCATCGCCTCCAGAATCGCCGCCTCGCTGACGGTGACGACATCGGCCACATGCGCGCGCATCACCGCAAAGGTCATCGGGCTCATCGCGGTGGTCAGGCCGTCGGCCATGGTGGTAACCGGCAGGCGCTGCGGTTGCAGCTGCCCGGTGCGGAAACCCACGGCTGCATCGTCCGCGGCGGCGGGTTCGCAGCCGATCACGCCGATGGCGGGCCGGATGGCGGCCGCGGCAATGGCGGTACCGCCCAGCAACCCGCCGCCGCCCAGCGGACAGAGGATGAGGTCGAGCGGCGGGCCAGCGTCGCCGATCAGCTCGATGGCGGCGCTGGCCTGCCCGGCCATCACCGCCGGATCGTCAAACGGCGGCACCAGCGTTGCGCCCGTCTGCGCCACCACCAGCGCGGCGGCGTCTTCCCGCGCGGCCAGCGTGGGCGCGCATTCGATGATGCGCCCGCCATAGGCGGCAACGGCGGCCTTCTTCACCGCCGGCGCGCTTGTCGGCATCACGATATGCGCGGCAATCCCCCGTTCGCGCGCCGCGCAGGCAAGCGCGGCGGCATGATTGCCCGAACTATGGGTGACGACACCGGCCGCCGCGGCGGCGTCTGACAGCGACAGCACGGCATTGAACGCCCCGCGCGCCTTGAACGAGCCGGTGCGCTGCAAATTTTCCGCCTTGAAGAAGATGCGCCCGCCGCTGATGCTATCGATCAGCCGCGAGGTCATCAGCGGCGTATGGTGCACATGCCGGCGGATTCGCTCATGCGCGCGGGCGATGTCGGCGAAGGCGGGCGGGGTCTTCATGTGGCAGCATCCATGCGGTGCGGGCGCGCGCCGGTCAATGTTATCAGCCGGGCGTGGAGAGCTTCATGAGCGCGATGCCGGCCAGTATCAGCAGCGCGGCGGCGATGCGCATCGGACTGGCGGCCTCGCCCAGGAACATTATGCCCAGCACAAACGCGCCGGCCGCCCCGATGCCCGTCCACACGGCATAGGCGGTGCCCAGCGGCAGCGTGCGCATGGCCATGGCCAGCAGGCCAAAGCTCAGCATCATGGCAGCAAGGGTGATGGCCGTCGGCCACAGGCGGGTAAAGCCCTCTGACTGCTTCATCGCAAAGGCCCAGACGACTTCCAGCATTCCGGCAACCAGCAACAGCAGCCACGCCACGACAGCCTCCTTCAGCAGCGCCGCCGGGCCGTCCCGGACCTGAACCCCCGCGCAAGGGGGAGGATTTGGCCTCTCCCGCCGGCAGATAGGCAGTGCCGGCTGCGAGGTCAACGTGGCGGCAGCCTGGCAAAAGCGGCAATCCGGACAGGTGCGGGCGGGATAATGCGGGCGGGATAATGCGGGCGAACGAACAACAGCGGTGTGGCATCTCTCGTCTCTGCGCTGCCCGGCGGGCTTCCTGACGCGATCACCCTGGATCAACAGGGCCGGTTACCGCTCTGGCCCCGCCGCACGCAGCGGAAGCCGATATGGCTCGTCGCGCTGTCAATCGCCTGGGCATGGCGCGCCGCCGGGCGATAGCGGCGGCAATAGCTGGGTGCGCACAGGTGGCTGCCGCCCTTCAGCACCCGGCGCGGGATCGGAATGTCGGGCCGGGTCGGGTCGATGCTCGCCTCCTTCCTGCCGCCGCGCGGATTTTCCGGCACGCAGCAGGCCTTGGCCGGATTGGCCTGATGCCGCGCGCCATACCAGTCTGCGGTCCATTCCCACACATTGCCGATCATGTCGGACAGCCCGAAGCCATTGGGCGGGAAGCTGCCAACCGGCGATGTGCGGAGCCAGCCATCTTCCATTGCATTGCGGTGGGGAAACTCGCCCTGCCACACATTGGCCATGGGCCTGCCATCCGGCTCCAGCGCGTCGCCCCAGGCAAATTCATGGCCGCTGTTGCCGCCCCAGCCGGCATATTCCCACTCGGCTTCCGTTGGAAGCTGCTTGCCCGCCCAGGCGGCATAGGCTTCCACATCGGCAAGCGCCACATGCACCACGGGATGGTCCCACAGCGTGTCGAGACTGCTGTCCGGTCCGGTCGGGTGCCGCCAGTCCGCGCCGAAGCGCCATTGCCACCACTGGCTCCAGTCATCCAGCCGCACCGGGCCGCTGGTGGGTATGAACAGCAGGCTGGCGGGTTGCAGCATTTCCGGCAGGGCGCCGGGATAATCCTCGGCCTTTGGTGCCACCTCGGCCACCGTCTTATAGCCTGTTGCCTCGACAAAGGCGGCAAATTGGCGGTTCGTCACCGGCGTCACATCCATCCAGAAACCGGAGACGACAACCTCGTGCGCCGGCGCTTCCTCGCGATAATGATCGTCAGACCCCATGCGGAAACGACCGCCGGGAAGCCAGATCATGCCATCCTGCTGTTGCATCAGTAGATCCATTGCGCTCGGGTGAGGAAGGTGGAGGCGACATTGCTGCCCCGCCGGCCGCGATAGCGCATCCTGCCATCGGATGCGACGGCACGAAAGGCGGCAGGTCGCCGAAGCCATGGTTTACCGCGCTGATGGCGGGAAATTTTCCGGTGGCTGGGGTGCCAGGATTCGAACCTGGGAATGCCGGTACCAAAAACCGGTGCCTTACCGCTTGGCGACACCCCAATGCCGGGTGAACAGGCGGACGTCGCCGCTGTTGGAGGCGCGCGCATAGCCCGAAGCGGCGCGGATTGCCAAGCGAAAACTGCGCGTGATGCTAGAGATTATGCGCCGCCACCGGCCGCAATGCGACGAACAGCGTCAATATATAGAGGATCAGCGTCGCCCCCAGCCACAGCAGCGCCGTGCCGGGGAAAATCAGCGCCAGCAGATTGGGCACCGCCACCAGCACCAATATCCAGGGCAGCGGCGCCGGCCAGCCCCAGCGGGCATAGAGATAATGGTGCAGATGGTCCCGACCCGGCGTAAACGGCGTGCGGCCCTGCATAACCCGCCACACCATCAGCCGCAGCGTATCAAACACCGGCAGCGCGAAGATGATGGCGATATCGTCGGAACGCATGTTCGTGTCGCCGCGATTCCAGGCATGAATCGCCAGCAGGCCGAACACCGCCGCCAGTGAATAGCTGCCGCCATCCCCCAGAAACAGCCGTCCGCGCATGTTGAAGATGAACAGCACCACAAGGCAGCCGGCGATACAGGCCAGCAGCGGCAGCATGTCGGCCGGCAGCCGCACGGCCAGCACCGCCGACCAGAGGAGCGCCTGCCCCATCACCAGGCCATTCTGCCCGTCTGCCATGTTGATGGCGTTTTGCAGCCCGACCAGACACAGCAATGTAAAGCCGATGCCGATAATGCCCGGCATGGCCCAGGCGTCGTTCATGCCCGAAAAGATCAGCGCCTCCACCCGGAATCCCGGCCCGAACAGCAGCGCAAACAGCAGGATCGCGCTGGACGTTCCCAGCCGGAAAAACGGCCCCAGCTCGAACCGGTCGTCGGCCGCCCCCACCATGAAGCTCGCCAGCACCGACAACATGATCCACAGCGCGGCATAGCGGACATCCTGGCCCGACGTTGTCAGCATCAGCAGCGTGCCGCCCAGCAGCATCGCCAGCAGGATGGCGACGCCGCCCACCAGCGGCGTGACATGCACATGATGCTTGCGCCCTTCCGGATCGGGCTGATCCATCAGCATCAGCCGCCTGCCCAGCCGGTCGGCGTTCAAGCCCACCAGCAGCGCCACGGCGGCGCCCAGCAGCAACAGCAGCAGCGGCAGAAACTGGTACAGGCCCATAGTCCTCAGCGCGTCGCCAGCACCGCCACGGTGGCAACCGAGGTGGCGAGCTGTGCAATAATTGTGGTGATGTCGCGAACGACGGTCAGGCGGAACAGCGGATCGATATTCTTCGGCACGATGATGGTGGAACCCGGCGGCGGCGATATGCCCCCGCCGCCACCCCAGCCGCCCATGGAGACCGGCTCCGCCGTGCCATTGGGCAACACCACGAACACCCGGCCGCTGTCGGCGGTGCGCGTTATGCCGCCGGCCTGCCGCACATAATCAGCGGCCCGCCGGTCCGGCGCGAATTGCAGGGCACCGGGGTTGTTCACATCGCCCAGCGCCAGCACGAAATTCGGGCGCTTGGGAACAAACAGATTATCCCCGCCCTCCAGCACCGTGTCGAGATCGGGGCGCAGCTCCAGCACGCGCGGATCGGCCTCGATCACCACCCGGCCCGGCGCTTCCGCCGATGACAGCGCAGAGATGAGCGCAGCGGCACCCGCCAGCCCGTCCGTTCCCTTGTCCGATCGGGCGGAAATCGCCAGCAGGCCGTTATAAAGTTCGCGCGCCGTGCGGCGGAAGCCTTCCTCCTGGCTCCGGCGCACGCTGTCGCGCGTGAACACCGCGCCGAAAGCATAGGCCTGATCGGTCAGCCCGCCGGCGCGCGCAATCAGGTCTGACAGCTTCTCGCCCTTGCGGATCGCGTAAAGCCCCGGCCGGCGGACCTCGCCCGACAGCAGCACGCCGGACCCTTCGAAACTGCCGGATTCGGCATTGAAGCGCAGATCATCGCCCGGCATCAGCGTTACCGAGGCCAGTGTCTGCTCGCCCGATTGCAGATCCACCCGCTCCGGCGCGCCGGGGCGCTGGCGATTGATATTCAGCACCACCTCCTGCGCGCCGGCAACGATGCCGTCGGCTGCGAAGGCCAGATCGCGCGCAGACACCGCACCCGCCACCGGATAGGCACCCGGACGGCGCACGGCACCGCCCACGCTCACCGAATATTCAATCAGCACCGGCAGCAGTTCCGGATCGGAAACGAAGGTGCCGGGGCAGCTCGGATCTTCCTGTGCGGCGGATCTGCCGCCCGCCCCGTCGATGCTGCGGGTGACTCCGTCCTCGATGGCTGCGGATGTGCTGAGGGTGGTCGCGCCCCTCGCGGTGCTCACCACAAAGCCGCTGCGCGTAACCGCGCTGAAGCGGCGGCCCTGCGCATCCCGCACCAGCCGGGCAAAAGCCTCCAGCGGAACACAGCCGCGCAGCGGATTGGGCTGGCCGATGATGATCTGCCGCACAGGCGCGGAGTTCATGAAAGCGATGTCGGCGCGCGAAAGGATATAGAGCCGGTCCTCGCTTTGCAGGCTGGTGCCGAAACGCTCGCGCAGTTCATGCGCCAGGTTGACCATCTGATAGGTGCGGCCACCGCTGGACGCATCGCGGCGCACCAGAATGGCGGCCAGCTGATAGGTGTCCGGCTTCAGATCCTCTACCGAGCCGACCAGCTCGCCGATGGTGCCGGCCGACATCAGCGGCCGCACGCCCGGATTATCCACATGGCCCAGCAGCAGCACCCGGCCCGATGCCCCGCCCGCCGAGTTGCCGAACAGCTGCACTGCGTCTCCGCTCTGCACCGGCAAAGCGGCGCTGGCCGCACGGATGAAAGTTTCCGTGCCGTCAGCGCCGATGCGGGCCAGCACCACCTGCGCGCCGCGCTGGCGCAGCGCCCCGCCGGCAAAGGCGACCACCGCGCCGACCGACGTGCTGCCGCGCAATTCATAAATGCCCGGCCGCGCCACCGCGCCGGATACCGCCACCGTCGGGCCGATGACCGGCACGATGATGCGGTCGCCATCCCTGAGCCGCACATTGGGCGGCGTGCCGATGCCCAGCAGGCCATACAGATCAACCGTCACGCTGCCGCCGCCGGCGCGCACCACGCGCACCTGCCGCAGCGAGCCCGAGCGGCGAATGCCGCCAGCCTGCGCAATCGCCGTGCCGATGTCGGCAATGGAGGTCAGGGCGAACTGGCCCGGCCGCACCACCTCTCCGCCAACGAATATGCTGACCGCGCGCACATCGCCCACGGTCACGAAAACATCGGTCGCCAGCATGGTGCGCCGGGTTTCGGCGACGATTTCGGCGCGCACGGCCCCAAGCGAGCGGCCCGCAGCCTGCACCGGCCGCAACTTGTCGACGATCAGCCTGCCGTCCCGATCCACCTGGGCGGAGAAATTCTGGCTGCTCGCGCCCCGGAAGCTGATCTGCAGCGAGTCGCCGATGCCCAGCACATAATCGTCGCCGATGGCCCCGGTGCGAACGCCGGTCGGCGCGGGCGCGGATTGCAGGAAATCATAGCCGAACTGCCGCAGCTGACCATCGCCCAGACGGCGGCGGAAATCCGCCTCCAGCGGCGTCGGATCATACAGCTCCCGCAGCCGCTTGCGCGCCTGCGCGCGCCGCACTTCCTGCTCCTCGGTTGTGTCCACCTGCCCCGTTGACAGACGAGCTTCACCGGTTGGCGCAGGCGCTGTCGTCTGCAATTGCGGCGCAACGACACCCGTCGGGCTGCCCATCTGGCGTTGCAGCGATTCCAGCATGGCCGGATCAATCGCCTGCGCAGCAGCCGGCAATGCGCCAGCAGAGGCAAGAAAGAGAGCGATTCCGATGAGTTCTCTATGCAAATTCACAGCGGATGTTGCTCCAGACAATCGGCCCCCTTTGGCCTTCGCGGCAGGCAAGGTCAACGGCAGTTCTGTTAAATCCCGGTACGGTTCAACCGGTGCCCGGCACCGGCTGCCGCGACAAATTGCTGCATCAGCGAAGGATCAGCTGTTCGGCAGCTGTCCACGCACCAGCGCCGCATAGTCCCGCATCAGCTGAAGGGTCAGCTCGCCTACCGCGAAAGTCCAGGGGCCGATGCTGCCCACCGGCGTCACTTCAGCCGCGCTGCCGGTCAGGAAACATTGCTCGAAGCCGTCCAGCTCCTCCGGCCAGATCGCGCGCTCGATCACGCCGATGCCGCGCGCCTGCGCCAGCCGGATGACCGAACGGCGGGTGATGCCGTCCAGGAAGCAATCGGGCGTTGGCGTGTGCAGTGCCCCGTCCTTCACGAAGAAGATGTTGGCACCCGTCGCTTCGGCCACCTGTCCGCGCCAGTCCAGCATCATGGCGTCGTCATAGCCATTGTCGGCCGCGTGATGCTTGGACAGGGTGCAGATCATGTAGAGGCCGGCGGCCTTGGATTGCGTCGGCGCGGTATAGGGTGCGGGCCGGCGCCAGGGCGCGATTTCCAGCCGCAGGCCCTTGGCGAGCGCATCCTCGCCGAAATAGGCACCCCATTCCCAGCAGGCGATGCCCAGATGCACCTTCGACTGCTGCGCCGCGACGCCCATCTGCTCGCTGCCGCGCCAGGCGATCGGGCGCATATAGGCGTCCTTCAGGCCGCTGGCGGCCAGCGTTGCCCGGCAGGCGTCCTCGATCTGCTCGCGCGACCAGGGGATTTCGAAGCCCAGCAGCCGGCCGGACCGGATCAGGCGCTCGCAATGTTCCGAAAGCGCATAAACGGTGCCGTTATAGGCGCGCTGCCCTTCGAACACGGCGCTGGCATAGTGCATCGCATGGGTGAGCATATGCACATTGGCATCGCGCCAGGGGATCAGCGCGCCGTCCAACCAGATGAAACCGTCACGATCGTCAAAGCTGGCACCCGCCATGCACCGTCTCCCAAGGGTCCGGCGGCCCGGCGCCGCCAATCTTACCAAACGGCATCCGGCCGCCATAGTTATGCTTGCGGCCGCTATCATGTTGCGGCAAAATTGGTCAATATGGTTGACGCTTTTCCCGCCACGCTTGGCTCACGGGCCTCCCCGCTCTTTCTGCGCGAAGCGGAAATAAGGCGCGGAATCGAACTTGTCTACTTCGGCTATGCCAATCTGCTGCGCGGGCCGGACACGATCCTCGCGTCGCAGGGGCTGGGTCGGGCGCATCACCGGGCGCTTTATTTCATCGCGCGCCGCCCCGGATTGCCGGTGTTCGAGCTGCTGCGGCTGCTGGACATCACCAAACAGTCGCTGTCGCGGGTGCTGGCGGATCTGGTACGGCTGGAACTGGTGGAGCAAAGGGTCGGCACGCATGACCGGCGCCAGCGGCTGCTCATTCTCAACGCGAGCGGGGCAGCGCTGGAAGCCCAATTATTCACCGCGCTGAAAGAGCGGATGGCCGCTGCCTATGTGCAGGCGGGGCAGGACAGCGTCACCGGCTTCTGGGCGGTGCTGGCCGGGCTTATCCCGGTGGAGGACCGGGCGATGATTCTGGCGCTGGCGCAAACGGATGCAGGCGGCGCGGACCCGGCAGGCCGGCCAGCCCAGGAAGCGACGGGCTAAGAGCCTCATCCGGCCCGCACCGCTTCCTTCATCTGCCCGGCCTCCATCGCCGTTTCCGCCGCCGCCGCCAGCACGCGGGACCGTTCGGCCGCCGCCCGCACCGTCTGGCGCAGCAGGGAGGACAGCGCACCGTCCCCGTCCAGCACATCCAGCCCGGCCTGCGTCGTGCCATTGGGGCTGGTGACGCTGGCGCGCAGCGCTGCCGGGCTTTCGTTGGACTGCGCCATCAGCAGCGCGGCACCGACCACGGTTTCCATGGCCAGCAAGGCTGAAGTTTCCGGCTCCAGCCCGGCCGCCTCCCCCGCGCCTGTCATCGCCTCCACAAAGCGGAACAGGAAAGCCGGTCCGGAGCCGGACAGCGCCGTCACCGCGTCAAATTTCTGCTCATCCTCCAGCCACAATGTCGTGCCGGCGGCCTTCAGCAGCCCGTCCACCGTCGCGCGATCTTCCGCCGCCAGCGCCGGGCCATATAATGCGGTGACGCCGCGCCCGATCCGCGCGGGGGTGTTGGGCATGATGCGCACAATGGCCGATCCGGGGAATAATTGCCCCAGCACCGGCACCCGCACGCCGGCCAGCATGGAAAGCACCATCGGCGCACCATCCCCCAGCGCCGCGCGCAGGCCGGCCGCCACCGTCACCACCATCTGCGGCTTCACCGCCAGCACGACCAGCGTGGGGGCCGTATCAACCGACGCCGCATCGGCAAACAGCCGGTGCGACAGCGCAGCGGGCAGCGCGGTGGGCGACGGGTCAATCACGCTCAGCGACTCGGGTGGCAGCCCGGCTTCCATCCAGCGGGCAGCCAGCGCGCCACCCATGGCACCACAGCCCACCAGCCAGAGGTGCGACAGAAGGGCGGACGGGTTCAGCGAGCGTATCATGCCGCGGCCTTAGCGCATTTGCCGCCCAAGTGCAGGGGGCATCTGCCAGCCACCTGTCAAATCGCGTCTGCGACGAAATTGCTCATCCTTTTTGCCGGTCTGGCATTCGGCGCGCCTTGCCCCTAAGCGACCGGCTTGGCTGCTGATACAGATGTGAGGATCCAGGCGATGAGCGAATCAGGCATCGAAATCCGCGGGGCGATGGAGCCCGGCTTTGACACCATCCTGACGCAGGCCGCGCTCGCCTTCATCGCCCATCTGCACCGCATGTATGAACCGACCCGCCAGTCGCTGCTGCGCGCCCGCACCGAGCGCCGCCGCTGGTGGGCCGCCGGCAACGCCATCGACTTCGCCCCGGAAACATCGGCCGTGCGCGACGGCAAATGGAGCATCGCCGGCACGCCGGCCGATCTCCAGGACCGGCGGGTGGAAATCACCGGGCCGTGCGACCGCAAGATGGTCATCAATGCGCTCAACAGCGGTGCCAAATGTTTCATGGCCTGTCTGGAGGACGCGACATCGCCCACCTGGCACAATATCGTGGACGGGCAGATCAACCTGCGCGACGCGGCCAACGGCAGCATCACGCTGGAAGACAAGGGCAAATCCTATAAGCTGAATGCCGAAACCGCGGTGCTGATCGCCCGGCCGCGCGGCTGGCACCTGCCCGAAACCCATATCCGGGTGGATGGAGAACCGGTATCGGGGGCCATCGTCGATTTCGCGCTCTATTTCTTCCACAATGCCCGCGCGCTCATCGCCAGAGGCAGCGGACCCTATTTCTATCTGCCGAAGATGGAACATTATCTGGAAGCGCGGCTGTGGAACAATATCTTCGTCACCGCGCAATCCATCCTTGGTCTGCCGCTGGGCACCATCAAGGCGACCGTGCTGATTGAAACCCTGCCCGCTGCCTTCATGGCCGACGAAATCCTCTATGAGCTGCGCGATCATATCGTGGCGCTCAATTGCGGCCGCTGGGATTATATCTTCAGCTATATCAAGAGCCTGAGCCACGACGCCACCAAGGTGCTGCCCGACCGCGCGCAGGTGACGATGGCGTCGCCCTTCATGGCGAAATATGCAGCCCATGTCGTCCGCACCTGCCACCGGCGCGGGGCGCATGCGATGGGCGGCATGTCGGCCTTCATTCCGGTGAAGGATGATGCGGCGAAGAATGAGGCGGCCTTTGCCGCCGTGCGGGCCGACAAGGAGCGGGAGGCCAATCTGGGCCATGATGGCACCTGGGTCGCGCATCCGGGCCTGGTGCCGGTGGCGCTGGACGTGTTCGACCGGCTGATGCCGGGGCCGAATCAGCTGGAAAAAAGCCCCGAAGGCAGCGTAACCGCCGAAGATCTGACGACGCCGTCTGCCGGCAGCGTAACAGCCGCCGGTGTCGCGATGAATGTGAATGTCGCCATCGGCTATATCGCCGCCTGGCTGCGCGGGCAGGGCGCGGTGCCGCTGCACAATATGATGGAAGACGCCGCCACCGCCGAAATAAGCCGCGCGCAACTGTGGCAGTGGCGCCAGCATGCTGTTGCGCTGGAGGATGGCACGACCGTGACGGCGAGCCTTATCAACAGCGAAATCCAGCGGCAGCTCGCCGCGTGGAAGGCAGAAGTTGGCGATAATTTCTACGCCACCGGCAGATATGCCGAAGCCGCCACCATCCTGTCGGACCTGGTCACCGCGCGCGAACTGCCGGACTTCCTGACGACGCCCGCCTATATGCGCTTCATGGCGGACTGAAGCCGCTCCGGCGTTGCCGACGGCCTTGTCTTCCCCGGTATTTGCCGATAACTGATTGGTGATGAAGGATGCGAGGCTGCCGGTGTTGTTGGTCTTTGCCCTGTTGCTGACGGGCACGCCGGCGCACGCCTATATCGATCCCAATATTGGCGGGCAGATCTATCAGGCCATCTATCCCGTGCTGGCGGTGCTGCTGGGGCTGCTGGCCTTCGCGCGGCAATGGCTGGTGGCGCTGTGGCACCGCTTCACCGCGCTGCTGCGCTCGCTGTTTTCCCGCGCCTGATCCGGTGGCACCGGCGGATGCCTCCCGCGGTCGCCTGATCCGTGCCACGGCCCTTGCGGCCGCCCTGTCGGTGCTGGGCTTTGTCCTGCCGCTGATGCTCGTCTCCCACATCCAGCCGCTCGGCATGATGCAGGGCGGGTGGGAGATATTCCTCTCCTTCGGCACCAGCTGGCTGCTGCACCTGCCGGTTGCGCTGGCATCGGCGCTGCTGGCGGCGCTGCTGGCCCTGCTGCTGGGTCGCAGCCGCGCCGGCCGGGCGCTGCCGGCCATCATCATCGCCAGCGGCTTCATCTTCGCGGGCTGGATGGGCGCGCGGCCATGGCTGGAACAGGTGACGAACGGCAACCCGCCCAACGCCTGGGGCATGGCGGCGCTCTGCGTGGTTGCGGGCGTTCTTGCCGGCTGGCTGTGGCCGGCCACCTATGCCTCGGCGCGCCCACCCGCGCTGCTGCTGGCGGGTGCCGGCGGCGTGGCCGGTCTCGTCGCGCTCGCCGCCGGGCTGATGCAGCCCGCAGCACTGCCGCCCCGTCCACCGGCACCGGCCGCCCGGCCGGACATCCTGCTCATCACCATCGACACGCTGTCCAACGGGCATTTCGGGTCCATGGGCTATCCGCGCCCCACCACGCCGGGGCTGGATCAACTGGGCCGCGAAGGCGCGCAGTTCACGCATCTGGTCGCCGGGTCCAACTTCACCACGCCCACGATCAACACGCTGATGACCGGCCAGCTGCCCTGGCGGCACGGCGCCTTCCACCTGAAATCCCGGCCCAATCCCGCATCGATTGCAACCGCCCTGCCCGCCCGGCTGTATGCGGCGGGCTATAATCTGCGCGCCGTCAGCACCAATCCCTACGGCGGCATCCGCAAAAATGGCTATGCACGCTGGTTCGATGCCATCGAGACCGACCAGATACCGATGCTGAACGCCTGTTCCGACACGCTCATCAGATGGTTGCCGCAGACCTGCACCGCCACCGATATCGGGGTGATCGACCCTGTCGTCGTCCGTATCAACCAGTCGCTGTCCATCCTGCGGGCGTGGGAGCCCGGCCGCCACAGCGACGCGCGCATGGGGCTGGCAGCAGCAGACCGCCTGTTCCGCCGCCCGGCCGACGGCCGGCCGCTGTTCCTGTGGGTGCATCTGATCCCGCCGCACGATCCCTATGCCGGCCCCGCCCCCTTTATCGGCCGCTTCAATGCCTCGCCCCGCAAACGCAGCTTCCGCGACAGCGCGCCGCCCTATCAGTTCGCCTGGCGCGATGTGCCCGATGATCACGCCTTGTACATGGCCCGTTATGACGAGTTCATCGCATCGGTCGATGCCGATGTCTCCGCCGAAGTCCGGCGGCTGGAGCGGCAGGCGCGGCTGCGCAACAGCATCGTCATCATCTCCGCTGACCATGGCGAAAGTTTCACCCCCGATTATGGCGGCCATAACGGCCCGATGCTGCACGATGCCCTGATCCGCATCCCGCTGATCATATATGGCCCCGGCATCGCGCCCGGCACCCGCATCAGCCAGCCGGTGAGCCAGGCGGATCTGGCACCCACCATATTGGCGCTGGCCGGCGGGCAGCCGGCGGCGGGCAGCATGGAGGGCCGGTCGCTGCTGCCGCTGCTGTCGGGCGGGCAGCTTCCCGAACAGCCGGTCTGGTCCATGGGCTTCGAGCTCAGCCCGCGCACCGGCCCGATCACGACCGGCTCGATCGCGATGATCGATGGCGCATATAAATATGTGCGATATTGGGGCCAGCCCGACAAGCCCGGTTTCCGCGACCTGAGAGACGCGCTGTATAATCTGGCGGCCGACCCCGGCGAGACGCGCGACCTTTCCGCCACCGAGCCGGCGCGCAGCGCCCGGATGCGCGCCGAGATCGACCGGCAGCGCGCGGCGCATCTGCGGCCAGACCCGCGGCGGTGAGCCGCGCAGCCGCGCTTTGGGGTGGCAGGGCCTTGCGCCGCTGGCTGATGCAGGGCGGCCAGCCCGAACGGACCTCCCCGCTCGCCAGCACCCCGCGCGCGCTGGCCTTTGATGCCTGCCAATGGCTGCAATCGCGCCTGCCGCCGCCGCCCGCGCCGGAAAAGCCGCCCCTGTTCATCCTGGGGCTCTGGCGCTCCGGCACCACGCTGGCGCATGGGCTGGTATCGGCGCTGCCGGGCTTTACCGCGCCGCTCGGCTGGCAATGTTTCCGCCCGGCAAGCTTCCGCCTTGCCGCGCCGCCGCGCGCCGGCCTGGCCATTGCCCGGCCGATGGATGATCTTTCCATCACGCCGCTGTCGCCGCAGGAGGATGAGTTCGCGCTGCTGCTGATGGGCCTGCCGTCGCTCTATCGCGGCTTCCTCGATCCACGGCGGCTGGAAAGCCTGCTGCCGCTGCTGGACGGGGCGGATGGCAGCGACTGGGTGGTGCCGTTCCGCGCCTTCACCGCCGCCATTGCCGAACAGACGCCCGGACGGCTGGTGGTGAAATCGCCCAACCATCTGTTCCGCCTGGCCGCCATCCGCCAGCATTTCCCGCAGGCACCGATCCTGCTGCTGCTGCGCGATCCGGCGACGCTATATTGGTCCAACCTGCGCATGTGGCGGGCGATGACAGGCCTGTATGGCCATTGGCCCATGCCCGAAGGCGCCATCGAATCCTTCATCGCCAGCAGCATGGCCGCCGCCGCCCGGCACTTCACCACGCTTGCCGCCATGCGCCGGCAGGGTGCGCCGATCGCGCTCTGCCACTTCGCCGACCTCGCCGCCGATCCGGCGCGGGCCATCGCCGACGCGCTCGCGCCGCTTGGCTATCCGTTAACAGCGGCAGACCGGCAGGCGCTCGCCGCCACCGCTGCTGCCATGCGGGCCACGCCGCGCACCACGCCCGCCCCGCTTCCCCCGCACGCCGAAGCCCCGGCGGCCGCCCTTTCCGACGCCATCGCCGCGCTTTACCGCGCCACCGCTGCTTGACAATGCACGCCCGTTCGCCTTCACCGCCCCGGTGACGCTCTATTCCGCATTTGCCAGGGGCGTGAACGCCCTGCTCCGCCGCGTCGGCTATCAGGTGAACCGCCTGCCCGCGCCCGCGCTCAACTGCCGCCTGCGTTCGGTCGAGCGGTTCGGCATCGATCTCGTGCTCGATGTCGGTGCCAATGAAGGACAATATGCCCGCGAACTGCGCGCCCATGGCTATCGCGGCCGCATCCTGTCGTTCGAGCCATTGCCGGACGCCTTTGCCATCCTGTCCGCCGCCGCGGCCGCTGATCCCCTTTGGGATGTGCGCAACGCCGCCGTTGGCGCGGCACCCGGCACGCTGCCGATGCATGTGTCAGACAATAGCGTCTCCTCCTCCCTGCTGCCCGTTACCCAGGCCAGCATGGACGCCGCGCCGGAAAGCCGCTCCCGGCGGATGGTGGCGGTGGAGGTGATAACGCTTGCCGAAACGCTGAGCGCCAATGCCGGTGCGCGGATTTTGCTGAAGATCGACACGCAGGGCTATGAATGGCCGGTGCTGCAAGGCTGCGGCGACGCGCTGACCCATGCCCTGATGCTGGATGTGGAGATGAGCCTGCAACCCATGTATGAAGGCCAGGCGCTGTTCGATCAGGTGGACCAGCACATCATGGCGCAAGGCTACCGCCGCGTCGGCTTCGACACCGGCTTCTGGAACCGTCAAACCGGCGAGTTGTTACAGGTGGACGGGATTTACGCCCGGATCTGATTCATCACCGGGGCGTTGACGCCCCCACCGCCGCGTCGCTGACCCCACCCCCAACGCCCGCCCCGCCTTCAAACACGGCCACAGCGCATCCGCACCCAGCGCGCCGGCAGCCCCGGCAGACGATTCAGCCCCATGCCCGGCCCCATGCCCGGCTTTCAGCCAGCATAGCGCAACAGCGCCAGATAAGCGTCCGCGATCGATTGCCAGCGATAGCGAAGCCGCAGCGCCGCCAGCCTGTCCGGCGCGATGCGGCCGCTGCCATCGGCGGCCATCAGCGCCGCCAGCGTTTCGGCCGAGCCGAACCAGCCGCCGGCGTCGTCCAGCGTCGCGCGGTTGAACACACAATCAAAGGCCAGCACCCGGTCTGTGCCGAACAGCGCCTCCACCAGCGACGGATTCGTGCCGCCCACGCTGTGCCCGTGCACATAGCCCAGCGCGCCCTGCCGCAGCCGATTGAGCCGCGCCGCATCATAAACCGGGTCCATCAGCATCAGCCCCGGCTGCCCGGCATAGCGCGCCTTCAGCGCCCGGCCATAGGCGTTGGCGTTCCAGTTCCCCACGAAAACCAGCGGCTTGCCGGCCAGCTGCGCCGCCTCGATGATCATGGCGCTGTTATTCTCCGGCTCCACCCGCGCAACCGCCAGCCAGTGGCCGGCGGGCGCCTCACCCTCTCCCCACCAGTCGGCCGGCGGCACGTCCACATGATCGCCGCCATAGGCAATCGTCACCGGCTCTATGCCATGCAGGGCACGGATGATGGGCAGCAGCCCGCCATTATCGGCGATGATGGCATGGCTGGCTTTCACGGCACACCATTCCAGTGCCTTCAGCAGCCGGCGCGCGCCGCTGCCGAACTTGTCGCGCCGCCATTCCAGCCCGTCGATGTTCGCAACGATGCGCATTTCCGGCCGGATCACCCGCACCAGCGGCAGCATCCAGGCGCCCGACGTGCCCAGCACCAGCAGCGCATCCGGTTTCCGGCGCAGCGCCACATCCAGCAGTGCGAGCGCATCATGCAGCATGGATTGCACGCCATTGGCGCAAAGCGGCAGGAAACGCCGCTGATGCCCGGCAAAGCCGCCCTCCCGTTCAGCTGTGGTATAGGCGCTTTTCTGGCCATAAATGGTTAGCCGCGCCGCATCGGGATGCACATGGCGCGCCAACTGCTCGGCTAGTGTTTCAAAGCCGCCATAGCGCGCCGGCACACCCACGGTTCCCACCAGGGCTATCTGCGGCGGCTCAGCTAAACGCTGCCCGGCTATATTCGGCGGCTCAGCTAAACGCTGCCCGGCTATCTGCGGCGGCTCAGCTAAACGCTGCCCGGCTGTCTGCGGCGGCTCAGCCATGCGCGGCTTCTGCGATGGCGGCGGCTTCATCGGCAAATCTTTCAAAGGCAAAGTTCGGGCGAATGCGCGCGGCGGCCTCAACCAGCGCGGCATGGCGCGCCGGATCGGCCCACAAGGCGCGGATGGCGGCGGCAATTTCATCGGCGTCGCGACTGGCGATGTTGAACGCCAGCGCATCCCCCGCAACTTCGGGCAGCACCGCCGTTCCCGCCCCGCCCACGGGCACCAGATGCCAAAGCGCCTCCGCCGTCACCAGCGAAAATGTCTCCTCCCAAAGCGCCGGGTCGGTCAGTTGCAGCGCCAGCCAGGCACCCGCCCAATGGCGTTCCGGCCGGGTTTCGCCGATCACCACCGCCACGCCGGCCGCTTGCGCTGCTGCCAGCGTCGTTTCATCGGGATGGTTCAGCCCGCCTGCCACAAAGGCCCTCGGCTCCAGCGGCAGATCGCGCAGCCGGCCCGCCACCGCCAGAAACAGCGGAAAGCCCTTCAGCGCATTGGCATTGCCCAGGAAGATCAGCCCCGCACCGGGCGCGGGCGCCGGCACCATTTCCCCCACCGCATTCCACAGCACATGGGCCGGCAGCCCAAGCTGTCGGGCATGGTGGGCCGACACCGTCACCAGCGTCGCCCCGCGCGCCACAGCAAAGCGCAGCAGCGCCATGAACAGGCCGGAAAATCGCAGCTCATGCACATGCACAATCAACCGGCGCGGCGCAAAAAGCAGCATCGGCAACACCGCTGGCAGGGTGTGAATGCTGTTCGCCCATAGCCGATGCTTTCCTCGCAGCAGTCCAAATGTGCGGATATTCTCCACCACCAGCCAAAGCGGATAGAGCAGCTTGCGTGTGCTTGGCACATTGGCGGACAGGAAGCGTGAATCCACTTTCGCGTCCGACAGAAACCCGCTGGTACCAAAACCCAGCCGCACCACAACATCCCAGCCACTTGCCCGTAGTGCTGAAGCGAGCATCACTGCAACCTTCTGCGAACCTGCATGGGCATCAAAACTGTGAATCAGATGGACCCTGATTGTAAAATCTCCATAAACACTGCGCCGCACGGAATGGCATCGCTGCCGCAACCTGACAAGAATGGCTCGAAAACTGGCAGCCTGGGGGTTGAAGCTGGTGGCCCTGAAAAACCGCCTGCTCGGCAGCGGCAGCACGCGCAATCGGTGAAAGATCAGCCCGGCCGCCGGAAGGTATAAATGCCGCAGCCGTACACGACGGCGATATCGCCGGCCAGCAGATCGACATTGCAGTGCAGTTTGCCCGCGTCGTCCACATAGTCGAACCGCTCCAGATTCTCCGGGCCAAGATCGTTTGCCCAGGTGAAAATGTCCCTCGGATGAAACACCCGGTGCGCATTGAAATGCACTTCGTTCGCCCGCCCGATCGGAAATCCCATATAAAGACGGCCGCCGGGGGCCACCATTCGCCAGATGTTGCGGAACCCCTCCATATGCCCGGACGGGTTTACCGGATCGGCATAGCGGCCAAGACCGAAATGCTCGATCGCATGCAGACAGGATACCGAATCCGCCATGCCGTCCATATCGGGCGCGCGATCCATCAGGTCGCGCTTCAGGAAGCGGATGTTGGCATGGCCCGTATCGTCCAGCGCACGCACATCCATCACCTCAATCGGGCGAAAGGCCGCGACATGGGCCACAAAGCCATCGACGCGCGATCCGACATCGACATGCCTTCGCGGTGCCGATGCATGGATGAAAGAGGCGACCAGCAAATCCTGATGGAAATAATGCCCCTTTGCCGCGCCCGCCTGATCGGCATAGTCGGCCAGAATCGGGAAATGATGCGTCACCTTGCCACCAGCCGCGACAAATGCGCGCCGTTCCCGCCAATAGCGCGGCAGAAAACGCAGCTGTGCCAAACGGCGGGGGTCAACGCCCAGCATCAGCACCCCAATGGCAAGGTTGCGAACAATGGTGGGGCGGGGAGCGGGGGCGGGCGTCATATCCATCGGGCGAGTGTCCCTGAAACTGGTTCGGTATGGGGCAATAGCGGTGCAATCACGGCTCGCCAACCTTGACCGGCGCGGGCACGCTCACACGCAATCCGATCACGCTGAGCACAAAGGCGGCAAGAATGATCGGCACGACATAAAGCGCGTTGAGCGGCGTGATGATATCCAGCGTGTCGGGCAGCGGCAGTTGCGGAATTCGCCGCAGCAGCAGGATGGCGGCCGTCCCGCCGCCATAGATCAGCAGGTGCATGGCGACCAGCAATGGTAGCGACCGGGCACGGGCGTTCATGGCCAGCGCCGAGGAAATCGACATGCCGATCCTCAAACTGATAACCGGCGACAGCGCGCCAAGGCGGCTGAGACCGATCAGCGCACCCATCTCGAAGCTCCGCGCCGCCAGCAAGGCCAGCAACTGCCGCGACCAGAAGCTGCGCCCGCCGATGCAGGACAGCGCCGACAGGCGCGCCGGCACCAGCGATGGCGGTCGGTGCACGCCCAATGCCATCAAAAGCGCCGAGCCGACGATGAAGTTCACGAGCAGCAGCAACACATAGCTTTGCGGGCTGCGCCCAAGGAAAAACAACGCCGCCAGCAATGCCAGGCTGTTCGCAATACCGCGCACAAATTCAGACCGGACAAACAAATCGGTGCGGGACCGAAACAACAGCATGTGCGCGGGGAAAACCGACGCGTCGATCAGCATCAAGACAACAAAAGCCCAGCCGATAACCGAGGCATGGGTGGCAAGAATCAGCGCCGACGCGATGCCCACGGTGATCGTCTGCAACAGCCGCAGCAGGCCGATGCGCGCCGGATCATAGGCGACGGCCGCCGGCAGCATCCAGGTGTAGAGCCAGGATGCGACCGAGAAGATCGACGAGACGACGATATATTCCAGCAGCTCCGGCCCGGCCGCCATCAGCAGGAAGCCGGCGGCGTTCAGCACCGTGATCGCACCCGTCAGCAGCGAGAGGAACATCAGGCGTCGGCCTGGGAAATCGCGGCGTGGAGCGCGGCCAGTTGCGGATGCTGCGGCTGCATCGCCGCCCGTCCCAGCAGCGATGCCCAGATCGCCAGCGTGCTGTCATTGCTCTCTATCCGCCCAAAGCCCGCCATCAGCCGCAACAGCGCCTCGGGGCTCAGCCTGTCGGTCGGCTGGTGCCGCAGCCCGCGGTCGCCCAGCAGCGACGCATGGGCCGCCAGCAGATCGTCGCGGTTGCTCACCAGCGTGGCGCCAGCGGGAATCGCGTCCAGCCGCCCGGCCAGATGCGCGCGCTGCGCTTCCTCTGTGGCAAAGAAATCGCCCAGCCGCAGATGCACCAGCAGGCCAGTGCCGGTGCCCGGCACAATATCCAGCCGCCGGCGGAAATCGGCCAGCACCGCCGGCACATCGCCCACCCACTGGTCGGCGCGCTGAAAATAGCCGTCCAGCAGCCGCGCAGAGCCAAGCCGGACCGAATCGCACGCCAGCCCCGCCCGCGTCAGCAGCTTGGGGAGCCGCGCCCGGGAAAGGCCATGCAACAGCGCCGGCACCGGAATATCCAGATCGGCAAACAGCGGCGAGGCGGGGAAGATCACCGGATAGCGGATGTCATGCACCCGGCCAAGCGCGCCACCAGCGCGCTGCTGGCGAAGCATGGCATGGCCGATCTGAAACAATTGATTCCCCAGCCCGCCATGGGTGCGAATGATGATCATGCCGCAGCGCGCGCCCCGGGCGGGGCAGGCAGCAGCGCCGCCAGCAGCCCCTCGAACGCCGCATGGGCGTTTTCAGCATAATGTTGCAAAGACCCGGCATCCCAGCGGAACGACCACACGGATGCCCCGTTCCACAGCCGTTCCCGCTGTTCGATACCGGGGCCGATCAGCCAGTGGATGCCGCCCACATCATGCACATGCAGCCGACAGCCGGCGAGCAGCGCTTCGATAAGGGTGGAGGAAACGCCCTCGCTGGCGGAAAGAGACACGAAATCCGGTCGGCCGGCTATGAGCCAGGCCTGAAAAGCCTCGCGCGTCATCCGCGCCACCTGCTCCAGCGGCACATGGGCGGCGCTGGCCTGCGCCGCGATGGCGGCCTGCGCCTCCGCTGGCGCGCCCACAACCGAAACCGGCAGCCCCTGTTCGGCCGCCAGTGCGATCGCCAGCCCAAGGCTTTGCCAGAATCGCTTGCGCGGCCGGGCGTCATACAGCAGCGCCACACATTGCGCCGCCCTGTCGCCCGCAGCCATCTGCATCGGCGGCGGCTCCACCTCTGGCATCGCGCCCAGCAGGCGGAAACGCGGGCCGATCCAGCGCCCGAAGCCATCGAACGGCGCGCGAAGCGCCAGATTGGCCGGCAGCCAGGGCGCAAACAGCCGCCAGGCCGCGATCGCGCCCGCCGTCCGCATATTGCGCATACCGGGCCAGCGGGAGGCGCGCAGGGCCCGCGGCAGCCAATCCGCCCCCATCGGCCCAAAGAAGATGCGATCGCGCGGTATCGGCAGCCCCACCGTCCAGGGCAGCATCCAGATGGCCGCCGGCGCGGTGATGAACAGCCGATCCTGCGGCCGGGCATGGGCCTTCAGATGCGCGCGCACGCCAAACCACCAGCGCCGGATATGCCGCAGCGGATTGCCGGCAAATTCCACGCTGCTGATATGGCCGGTATCGATGAAGTGGATGCCGGCCCGCTGATCGACGGGCAGAAAATCGCTATCGTCGAAAATGCCCGCTATGATGGACTGCACCGGCCCGTGCTGCCGCAGGCGGTTTATCCACTGCATCCCCACCATCGGCTCAGACCCAAGGTTGACGGCCGCCCCCATGGTGGCGTGCCAGATAACGGGCGGACGCTCCCCGCTCATGCCCGCCGCGCGCCATGGCGGATCATCATCCCGTTCACGATAGCCGCTAGCACCGCATAATCCACCGTGACAAAGCCGCCGGTTACGATGAAGCCGGGGATCAGCAATATGAAGAACAGGAAGCGCGCCGGTGCCACAGCCGCCTGATGCCGCCACAAAGCGCGAAAATAGACGGCGATCAACAGAATGCCGACAAGGCCGAACTGGAATATCATGCCGGCCAGCGCATTGTGCGGCACAAAGGGCGGATCAGTTTCGCGGCCAATCATCTCGCCCGGCATATTGATCATTTCCGCCGACCCGAACAGCCGCTCGATCCAGCCCACATCCTGCCACCAGTCGAGGAAAATCAGCCCCTCGATCGCCCGCATCGAAATGCCCAAACCGCTTTCCGGCACCGGGTTGGTCAGTTCCGAAATTCCCGTCTGCAGCTTCGACACGATCAGCAGCCCCGGGATCTGGCTGACGATAATCGCACCCATCAACGCGACCAGCAGCAACCCCAGGCTCATTCGCCGGATCGCAAACGCCACCCAGGCAATCAGCGCCGTGCGCGAGCCGGAGCCGATGAACGGAAAAACCAGCGATACGGCAGACAACAGCCCGATCTTCGCCCGCTCCCAACCGCTGAGCCTGCGCCCCTCGTTCCGCGCCTGAAGTTCGATGCCAATCGCGGCCATCAGCAGCGCAACCGTCGGCGTAACAGAGAAAACTGCCGAAATCTCGCCCAGCCGTTGCAGATAGATCAGCTGCCCCACCATGAAGATCAGCACCGCCACCAGCGGCCGCACCACCAGATAGCGGGCGAACAGCATGAACACCGCGATGAACACGATCTGCCGCCAGCCCTGGCTCAGCATGTCGCCGGATTTGGTGAGGGTGATCGCGGCAAGACCAATCAGCGTCAGCCGTTCCACCATCCGGCCGAACAGCAGCAGGAATGGCAGCGCCGGCAGGCCCACCAGCCACATGCCCGCATAGGATTCAGAAGCATGCGTCGTGCCCAGCAGCATGGTCCCCACCAGCCCTGCGGTGGCCGCCAGCCAGCCCAGCCCCACAAAACGGCTCGCCGCCGTCTGGGCGATCGGCATGGATTCAGGGGGGAGATTTACACTTGCCATGGAAGCGTCCGGGCGTGTAGCGCCCCACACTCGCATTGAACAGCAGGAAAAGCGACCACAGGCATGCGCACCGGTCTTAGCATAGGTGTCGCCTGGAATGGCATGGGCGATCCGGCCGATTGCTTCGCGGCGGGACAGGCCGCCGTTTTTGTCGACGAAATCCTCGTTTCGCCGATGAATGCGCGCACGGCTGAACTGGCGGCGCAAGCCGCGCAGGGCAATCCCAAAGTCCGCATCCTGCCGCCGGGCGACACCGGCATATATTCCGCCTGGAACAAGCTGGTGAACGGCTGCGCCACCAGCCACATCGCCTTCCACGGCATCGATGATCTGGTGCGCCCCAGTGCTGAAATCGGCACAGCGGTGGCACAGCTGCTGCCAGACGATCTGCTCGTCTGCTCCATTCAGTTCGCCACGCCGCAGGGCGTGGAAACCGCCGTCTATCATCACCGCGAAACCGTGCCGCCGGCCCTGTCGCTCGGCCGCCTCGCCAATCCGGCCTGCCCGGAAGTCTGCTGGCCCCTGGCGCTGGTGCGACAGGCCGGCGGCCTGGATGAAAGCTTCCGCATCGCCGGCGACGCCGACCTCTGGTTCCGCGTCCGCCCGCTCGCCCGCCGCATCGATACAGAGGCCGTGCTGCTGACGATGCTGGACGGCGGCGCATCGGCCAGCGCCAGACATGCCCGCACCGTATGGCTGGAGAATCGCCGCATCGCCCGCGCCCGCCAGCAGTCCGTGCCGCTCTCCAACCGGCTGCTCGCCGGCGGCTTCCTGAACGGCCGCTATCTGCTCTATCGCCTGGGCGGCGCGAAATTTGCCGACACGGCAACCGATGCGCTGCGGCGGCTCGCCGGAAAACCGCCACGCTACAGCCTGATTCATGCCGGCCAATAGGTGGCAGCAGGCTTTCATTTCATGTTTGGAAGGATTAAGGGCGTCTCGCGCATGACAATACGCCCTTTCCCCGACCGCTGCGGCCACCGCCCATGAGCCTTGAACGCGTCCAGCCCGCTGCGGCGATCACGCCGGCGATGCTCGTCAATCTGCTGTGGCGCGGCAAATGGCTGATTGTGGCCGGCACGCTTCTCGGCCTCCTGGGCAGCATCGCCTATCTGCACCTCGCGACGCCGCGCTACATGGCCTATCTCCAACTGGTGCCGACCGAGCAATCCGGTGTGCAGGTGGCGCGCAATATTTCCGGCCTCGCCTCGCTGGCCGGCATCAACCTGCCGCGCGGCGGCACCCCGCAGTTCGCCTTTGTGCTGGAAACGATGAAGGGCCGCGATGTGGCGGAAGCGGTGGCGCAGAATCAGCCACTGATGCGCCGCCTGTTCGCCGCCAGCTGGAACCCGGCGACGGGCCGGTGGGAGCAGCCGGAGGACAGGCTGCACGGCATCGAATCCGCGATAAAAACCGTGCTGGCCATGCCGCAACCCGCCTGGACACCGCCCGGCGCGTTGCAGGTGCAGCGACAGGTGCAAAAGCGGCTGAGCATTACAGAAGACAACAAGCACTCGATCGCCACGATCACCCTGACGCATCCCGATCCGGCGATCGCCAGGGATCTGCTGGCGGCCGTCTATGAAGCAAGCGACACCCTCCAGCGCGCCCGGATGGAGCGGCGCACGGTCGCCTATATCGACTATATCTCGCACAAGCTGTTGACGGT
Organism: Sphingomonadales bacterium UBA6171; assembly: GCA_002422985.1. Classification (GTDB taxonomy): domain Bacteria; phylum Pseudomonadota; class Alphaproteobacteria; order Sphingomonadales; family Sphingomonadaceae; genus Sandaracinobacteroides. Next base: position 6,334 of record DITZ01000042.1, on the reverse strand, counting down.
GCAGCTGGCCGAGCACCGGGCGGCGCTCGCCAATGCGCTGGCAGAGCAGGAGCGGATGCTGATGATGGCCCGCACCGGCCAGCCCTTTGCCGCCGATCCGCTGGGCATGGTGTCTGTCACCGACAAGCCGGTTTCACCCAACATGGTGATTGCCCTCGCCGCTGGTCTGGTGCTGGGCGGCCTGATGGGCATTGGGGCAGCCATATTCATGTGGTGGCGCCGCGGCCAACTGACGACGGCCTGACACAAACAGAGAGAATGCCGAGCGTGACCACCCCTGTTTTCGACCTGTCAGGCGCGCGCGTCTGGGTTGCCGGCCATCGGGGCATGGTCGGGTCGGCGGTGATCCGCCGGCTTGCCGCCGAGCCGGTGGAGGCGGTGCTGACCGTGGACCGCAGCGGCCTTGACCTGCGGCGGCAGGCGGAAGTGGAGGCCTGGGTGCAGCAGAATCGCCCCGATGTGGTTGTGCTGGCCGCCGCAAAAGTGGGCGGCATCCTTGCCAATGATCGTTTCCCGGCGGACTTTCTCTACGACAATCTCGCCATCCAGAACGCCATCATCAAGGCGTCGGCCGATGTGGGGGTGAAGAAGCTGCTGTTCCTCGGTTCCTCCTGCATCTACCCGAAATTCGCTGCCCAGCCGATTGCCGAAGAGTCGCTGCTCACCGGCCCGCTGGAGCCGACCAACCAATGGTATGCCATTGCGAAAATCGCCGGCATCATGCTGTGCGATGCGCTGCGGCAGCAGCATGGGCTGGATTTCATCTCCGCCATGCCAACCAACCTTTATGGCCCCGGCGACAATTATGATCTGCAGGCGAGCCATGTGATCCCCGCGCTGATCCGCAAGGCTATCGCCGCGCGCGATGCAGGCGCGCCAAGCATGACCGTGTGGGGCAGCGGCACGCCGCGCCGCGAATTCCTGTATGTGGACGATCTGGCCGATGCGCTGGTGTTTCTGTTGCGCCGCTTCTCCGGCGCCGGGCCGATCAATGTCGGCACCGGCACCGATGTTACCATCGCCGAACTGGCGCAAACCGTGGCTGACGCCGCCGGTTTTCGCGGCAGCCTTGTGTTTGACACGTCAAAGCCCGATGGAACGCCGCGCAAGCTGATGGATGGCAGCCGGCTCGCCGCCATGGGCTGGACGGCTCGCATCGGCCTGCACGAAGGCCTCGCCCGCACCATCGCCGATCTGCCCGCCGGTTTCGGCCGTGGCTGACCGGCCAATACAAGCATCTTCAAGGAGCATCGCGTGACCAAGACCGCCCTTATCACTGGTGTCACAGGCCAGGACGGTGCCTATCTTTCGGAACTGCTGCTGGCCAAGGGCTATCTGGTTCATGGCGTGAAGCGTCGCGCCTCCTCCTTCAACACCGCCCGCATCGACCATCTCTATACCGATCCGCACGACGGCCCGACCCGCTTCCATCTGCACCATGGCGACATGACGGACGCGACCAACCTCATCCGGCTGGTGCAGGAAGTGCAGCCCGACGAAATCTACAATCTCGCCGCGCAAAGCCATGTGCAGGTGAGCTTCGAAACCCCGGAATATACCGCCAATGCCGACGCGCTGGGCACGCTGCGCCTGCTGGAGGCGATCCGCATCCTGAAGCTGGAGAAAAAGACCCGCTTCTATCAGGCATCCACCTCCGAACTATATGGCAAGGTTCAGGAAGTGCCGCAGTCTGAAACGACGCCCTTCTATCCGCGCAGCCCCTATGCCGCGGCCAAGCTCTATGCCTATTGGATCTGCGTCAACTACCGCGAAGCCTATGACATCTTTGCCGCAAACGGCATCCTGTTCAACCATGAAAGCCCGCTGCGCGGCGAAACCTTTGTCACCCGCAAGATTACCCGCGCGGTTGCCGCCATCGAACTGGGCACGCAGAAGCGCCTCTATCTCGGCAATCTGGATGCCAGGCGGGATTGGGGCCATGCACGCGATTATGTGGAGGGCATGTGGCGCATCCTGCAACATGACAAGGCGGATGACTGGGTGCTGGCAACCGGCCAAACCACCACCGTCCGCGATTTCGTGCAACTGGCCTTCGCCGAAGTCGGCCGCACGATCATATGGGAAGGCGAGGCTGTCGATGAAGTCGGCCGCGATGCCGCCACCGGCGACATTCTCGTCTGCGTCGATCCCGTCTATTTCCGCCCGACCGAGGTCGAGCTGCTGCTGGGTGATCCGTCCAAGGCCGAGCGCGAGCTGGGCTGGAAAAGCAGCACAACGCTGGCGCAGATGGTGCAGGAAATGGTGGCATATGACCGGAAAATCGCGAAAGCAGCCCTAAGATAAGTTAGAGTGGTCGATCAGCCGCCGCTCCCAGGCGACGGCGTCCGCGACGATCCGGTCCAGATCATCATGGCGCGGCGTCCAGCCCAATATGTTGCGGATGCGCGCCGTGTCCGCCACCAGCCGTGCCACGTCGCCGGGCCGGCGCGGCGCGGGCACCCGGCGCACGGCTGATCCCGTCACCCGGTCAAGCGCGTCCAGCACATCATTGACCGACGCGCCGCGCCCATAGCCGACGTTCAGCACCAGATGCCGGGCACCGGCCCGGAGCGCGTCAACAGCCGCCAGATGCGCGTCGGCCAGATCGCTCACATGGATATAGTCGCGGATGCCGGTGCCGTCCGGCGTTGGATAGTCCGTGCCCGTCAGCGCCACATGATCGCGCCTGCCCACGGCCGCTTCGGCGGCGATTTTCACGATATGGGTGGAAACCCTGGACACCTGCCCCGCCCGGCCCGCCGGATCGGCACCCGCCACGTTGAAATAGCGCAGCACCGCCACCTGCAACAGGCCGGCGGCGGCGGCATCCGCCAGCATCCGTTCCACCATCGCCTTGCTCGCGGCATAAGGGTTGACCGGCGCCAGCGGCAGATCCTCGCCCAGCAGCGCCGCGTCGGGCGCGCCATAAACGGTCGCGGTTGATGAAAAGACGATGCGTCGCGCGCCGCCGGCAGCGGCCGCCTCCACCAGCGCCAGCGCCGAGGCGACATTGGCCGCATAATAGCGCAGCGGCTGCTCCACCGATTCCGTCACGGAAATCAGCCCGGCGCAATGGATGACAAGATCAACGCCATGCGTCCGCACCAGCTGTTCCACCAGCACCCGGTCGCCGCAATCGCCCTCTATGAAGCATATGCCATCGGGCACCTGCCGCCGGTCCCCGGTGATCAGGCTGTCGAGCGCCAGCACCGGAATGCCACGATCGAGCAGCGCCAACAGGATATGGGCACCGACATAGCCGGCGGCCCCGGTCACCAATATCATCGACGCCGCCGGTCAGCCGGCGCGCATTGTGCGGCCATAGATGTCGGCCAGCCGCACGATGTCATCCTCGCCCAGATAGTCACCGAGCTGCACTTCAATCACATCCAGCGGCTCCGGCCCCGGATTGTCGAGCCGGTGCACCGCGCCGGTCGGGATATGCACGCTCTGCCCGGCGCTCAGCCGCTGCTCCACGCCATCCACCGACACCAGCGCCACGCCGCTCGCCACCACCCAGGTTTCCGCCCGATGGGCGTGCTTCTGCAAAGACAGCCGCCCGCCCGGCCGCACCGCCAGGCGCTTGGCCTGCCAGCCGTCGGCGCGGCCAAGGCACTTGTAGCTGCCCCAGGGGCGGCGCACCTCATGGCTGGTGCGCGCCAGATCCAGCCCGCGCGCCTCGATGGCGTCCACCACGGCGCGGATATCCTCCGCCCGGTCGCGCGGGGCGATCAGCACGGCGTCCCCGGTGGCCACCACCACCATGCCTTCCAGGCCGAGGGCGGCCACAAACGGCCCGCCATCATTGCGCACCAAACTGTCACGGCAGCCGATCAGCGCGCCGTCTCCACGCACCACATTGCCGTTCGCGTCCGGCACGGCCACACGCCACAGCGCATCCCAGGAGCCGACGTCAGACCAGCCCATGTCCACCGGCACCACGCACACATTGTCGGCGCGCTCCATCACCGCATAGTCGATGCTGATGGAGGGGCAGCCGGCAAAGGCCAGTTCTTCGGGCCGCAGGAACAGCCCGTCGCGCTCCGGCGCCTGCATCGCGGCACGGGCCGCGGTCAGCACATCGGGCGCATGCCGTTCCAGCGCGGCCAGATAATCGACCGCCTTCAGCAGGAAAATACCCGCGTTCCACAGATAGCCTTCGGCCAGATAGCGGTGCGCGGTTTCCTGATCCGGCTTTTCCACAAAGCGCGCCACCGGGCGCACCACGCCGGCAGCCGCAGCGGGCTGGATATAGCCATAGCCGGTCGCCGCCTCGGTCGGTTCGATGCCGAAGGTGACGAGCTTGCCCGCCAGCGCGTCCGGCACGGCTGCATCGATCGCGCGCAGAAAGGCCGGCACATCGGCGATCAGATGATCAGACGGCATCACCAGCATCAGCGACTGAGCGTCCCCGGCGGCCGCCAGATAGAGCGCTGCCAGCGCGACGGCCGGCGCGGTATTCCGCCCCTGCGGCTCCAGGATGATGGTGCGCGGCTGCACGCCGATGTGCAGCAGCTGCTCGCCCACCAGGAATCGGTGCGCTTCGCCCGCTACAACACAGGGCGCATCAAAGCGCAGCCCGTTCACGTTGTCGATGACCCGCATCGCAGTCGCCTGCAACATCGTGTCCTCATGCGCGAGCGCCTGGAGCTGCTTGGGCACGTCCGCGCGCGAAAGCGGCCAGAGCCGCGTTCCGGACCCACCGGACAAAAGCAGCGGCACGATCAATTGGTCACTCAAACAGGCTTCCCCACATCAATCCTGACCCGCCAAGCCCATATAGCCCCGCATTTGCGCTAGCAAGGCGGCGACAGGGGCACAGCCTCCAATCGTCCCGTGCTTTGCCCGCTTCAGGCCGATTTCAACGCCAATATGATGGCGGAAAAGTCCAGTCCGCCCTGTCCGGCGCCGGCAAGCGCCGCATATCGCTCCAGCGCCTTTGCTCCCATCGGCGTGTCGGCACCAGTGTCTGCCGCGGCTTCGGCCGCCAGCCGCAGGTCTTTCAGCATCAGCGCGATGGAAAAGCCATTCTGATACCCCCGGTCCGCCGGGCTTTCCGGGCCAACACCCGGCAGCGGGCAATAGCTCGTCATGGACCAGCACTGGCCGGACGATACCGACGCGATGTCGTAAAAGCGCTGCGGATCCAGCCCCAGCCGCTCCGCCAGCACAAATGCCTCGGCGGTCGCCACCATGGAGGCCCCCAGCAGCATATTGTTGCAGATTTTCGCCGTCTGCCCCGCGCCATGGCCGCCGGCGTGAATCACCGCCCTGCCCATCGCCTCCAGCACCGGCTGCGCGCGCGCAAAGCCATCCGCATCCGCCCCCACCATGAAGGTGAGCGTGCCGGCCGCAGCGGCCGCAATGCCGCCGGAAACCGGCGCATCCACCGCCACCATGCCAGCCGCCGCCGCCTCGTCCGCCAGCAATTTGGCGGTGCCGACGTCGATGGTGGAACAGTCGATCAACAGCGCGCCGGGGGCCGCATGGGCAAATACAGTGTCGCGATAGACGCCGGCCACATGGGTGCCCGCCGGCAGCATCGTCACCACCACCGTCGCGCCCGTCACCGCATCAACGGCGCTGGCGGCCGCCGTGCAGCCCGCCTCCACCGCACGGGCGAGCGCCTCTGCCGACAGATCAAAGGCGCGCACCGCATAGCCCCTGGCCGCAAGATTGGCGGCCATGCCGCCGCCCATATTGCCCAGCCCGATGAACGCGACCGTCATTGTCCGGTCCAACGGCCTGGCCGCTTCCCGATAAAGGCCGCCATGCCCTCCTTCTGGTCTGCCGTGCCGAACAGGCTGTGAAACAGCCGCCGTTCAAACAGCACGCCCTGCGCCAGATGGGTTTCAAACGCGATATTCACCTGTTCCTTCACCGCCTTGGCGGCCAAAGGCGGCATGGCGGCGATCGTCGCGGCCAGCTTCATCGCCTCCGTCAGCAAATCCGCCGCCGGCACCACGCGCGCCACCAGCCCGGAACGCTCGGCCTCGGCCGCGTCCATCATCCGGCCGGTCAGGCACATGTCCATCGCCTTGGCCTTGCCGATGGCGCGCGCCAGGCGCTGCGATCCGCCCATGCCCGGCGTTACCGCCAGCTTGATTTCCGGCTGGCCGAATTTTGCCGTGTCTGCGGCGATTATCATGTCGCACATCATCGCCAGTTCGCAGCCGCCGCCCAGCGCAAAGCCCGCAACCGCCGCGATCACCGGCTTGCGGGTGCGGGTCAGCAGCTCATAGCCGGCGAAATAATTGTCGCCGAACATGTCGCCCACACTCTGCGGCTGCATTTCCTTGATATCGGCACCGGCGGCAAAGGCCTTCTCGCTGCC
>DITZ01000063.1 GCA_002422985.1 Sphingomonadales bacterium UBA6171 | reverse complement strand
GCACACTGGCCGATTTCACCAGCATATAATTCGCTTTCAGGGCAGCGATGTCGCCACTGGCAAAGCCACATATCAGCAACTGTCCCTGCCATCCCAGCAGGCGCAAACTTCGCTCCGTCGTCTGTCCACCGACCGGATCGACAACGATATCCACGCCCTGCGGCGCCAGCGCCCTGACCGCTTCGTGCCAATCCGGCTGGCGGTAATCGATCACATGGTCGGCGCCATTCTCAACAGCGATGCGGCGCTTCTCCTCCGATCCGGCCGTTGCGATGATATGGGCCCCGACCGAACGGGCCAGTTGCGTTGCGGCGATGCCAAGCCCGCCGGCGGCGGCATGAATCAGCACCGTCTGTCCGGCCTTCAGCCTGGCTTTCTGGAACAAGGCGACATGGGCTGTCGTGTAAGAGACCGGGAGCGCGGCCGCGACCGGGGCGGGCAAATCACCGATGGCCATCAACCGGTGCGAGGGAACCGCGCAATATTCCGCGAATGCACCGTTGCGAACCTGGCATGCAACCCGGTCGCCGGGTTGAAAGCGGGAGCTTCCACGGGTTTGAACCACGGTTCCGGCAAATTCATTGCCGGGCACAAAGGGCGGCTCGATACGGTCCTGATAACGGCCTGCAATCGCGATCTCGTCGGCAAAATTCAGTCCGACAGCCTCCACCTTCACCAGCGTATCGGGCGCATCCGGGCCGCCTTCACTCAAGGATGGAACCGGAATCCGCTCGAAAACCAGATCCTTTGGCGCGCCGTATTGCTTGACTACCCATGCCCGCATTGTCATCACGTCAATCGCCCCTTGCAATATATCCATTCGCATAAGTATGGAAAGAAGGGTGTGCTGACAAGAAGCATCATGTGGAAGGGGAGGGCTTGATGACGGCCAGCCAGACCAGACCGGTATGGGAAATATATTATCCCTCCACCGCCCGCGATCTCTCGCCGCCCGAGCCGCGTGCGCTGACAGCACTGCTCGACGATGCCGCAATGGCCTTTCCCGACAGGCCCTGCGTCACGCTGGAGGATTGGACGCTCAGCTATGCGGAGGTTGCCCGGCTTGCGTCCCGCCTTGGCGCGGCGCTGGCCGCGATGGGTGTCAGCCCCGGCGATCGGATCGGCTATATGGGGCCGCCGCACCCGCTGTTCACGCTCGGCTGTTTCGCGATTTGGCATATCGGGGCGATATATGTCGGGCTCAATCCCCTTTACAGCGCCGACCGGCTGGCCGGACAATGTCTCGACAGCGGGCTGAAGGCGGTTATCACGCTTGATGAACCCGGCCTGCTGGCCAAGGCGCAGCAGATCCGCACACTGATCGGGCAGCCGGTGCCCTTTCTGGTCGGTTCCTTCACCAGAGACCCGCGTGAGGCGATCGACCCGAACCAATCGTCAGGGCAGGCGGACCTGCGGCCCATTGCCGACCTGCTGGCGGCCGATGCGGCGGTAGCGCGGGCCGCCTTTGATCCCGTCTCCCAGCCGGCCGTGCTGCAATTCACCGGCGGCACCACCGGCTCCCCCAAAGCCGCGGTGCTCACCCATTTCAACCTGCTGACCAATGCCACCCAGATGGTCAGCTGGTATCCCCAGCTTGCGCCGGGCAAAGAAGTCATGCTCTCCGCAGCGCCGGTCACCCATGCGGGCGGTATCGGCCCGGTGCAGAATTTCGCCGTGCAGTTGGCGGCCGAACTGGTATCGCTGCCGCGCTTTGATCCGATGAAGGCGCTCGATCTGATCGAGGAGCGGAAGATCAGCATATTGCTGATGGCGCCAACCATGGCCATCGCCTTGCTGGAAGCGGCCAGAAAGCGTCCGATCGACTGGTCCGGCCTGAAGTGCGTCCAGTGCGGTGCCGGGCCTGTCCCGGCGGAGCTGAAGGCCCGCTTCCTTGAGGCCACCGGGCACTGGATCACCACCCTGTATGGCATGAGCGAAACCGCCCCGGCGGTCGTCTATTCGCCGCCCGACCGGAAGCTCGCCAACTGCACCGGTGTGCCACTGCCGTTCACCGAGGTCGAGATTCGCCGGATCGGTGATCCGCATCAACGCGCGGCCGCCAATGAGGTGGGGGAAATCTGCCTGCGCGGCCCGCAGGTGATGAAGGAATATTGGCGCAATCCGGACGCGACCGGCCAAGCCTTTGTCGATGGCTTCTTCCGCAGCGGCGATCTGGGTTCGATGAGCGAAGACGGGCTGGTCACCGTCAGCGACAGGCTCAAGGATATCATCATAGCCGGCGGCTATAATATCTATCCGGCCGACGTGGAAAACGCGATTCTCGGCCATCCCGCCGTTCGCGAGGTGGCGGTGATCGGTGTGCCAGACGCCTATCGGGGCGAAACCGCAAAGGCCATTGTGAGCCTGCGCGCGGACGAGCAGCTTGATCTGAAGGACCTCCGGGCATTTCTCGCCGATCGCCTTTCGCCGATGGAAATTCCCACGATCCTGTCCATCGTCGACGAAATTCCGCGCAACGAGAATATGAAAATCTCGCGGCTGGACCTGCGCGAACGCGAAGCGGCCACGCCCGGCTAGCCGGTGCGAGCGGCGGCGCCATGGACCGGGCGGCCGTTCAGCGCCGCCCGGTCCGGGGCGTGTCAGGCCTCGGACGCGGCCAGTTCGCGGGCCTTGACCATCGAAAGCGCGGTGTCCTCGATCATGTCTTCCTGACCGCCGATCATCCGCTTGCGCCCCAGCTCCAGCAGGATGTCGCGCGCCGAGAGGCCATATTTGCGTTCCGCTTCCTTGGCCTTGTACAGGAATGTCGAATAAACGCCGGCAAAGCCAAGCGTGATCGAATCCCGGTCCGCCCGCGGCGGTTTCGGCATGATCGGCAACACCCGGTCCTCGGCCACATCCATCAGCTTGAACAGATCGACACCCGTGTCGATCCCCAGCCGGTCGCCCACGGCCACCATCAGTTCCAGCGGCGTATTGCCGGCCCCGGCCCCAAGCCCGGCGGCCGAACCGTCGATGCGGTTGGCGCCGGCAGCGACAGCGGCCAGCGAATTGGCCACGCCCATGCCCAGATTATGGTGGGCATGAAAGCCGATCCCGGTCTCCGGCTTCAAGGCCGCGCGCAGGCCGGTGATGCGGGTGGTGACTTCATCGGGGAGCATATAGCCGGCCGAATCCACGCAATAGATGGTCTGTGCGCCATAGCCTTCCATCAGCAGCGCCTGCACGAGGAAGGCCTCGGGCGGCGTCATATGCGCCATCATCAGGAAGCCGACCGTATCCAGGCCCAGTTCCCGCCCCAGACCGATATGCTGTTCGGTCACATCCGCTTCGGTGCAGTGCGCGGCGACATGAACGCAGGATGCCCCGCAATCGGCGGCCATGCGCAATTCATCGAGCGTGCCGATGCCGGGAACATGAAGGACGGAGATTTTCGCCTTCCGGACATTCTTCGCCACCGCCGTGATATATTCGGCATCGCTGTGCAGACTGCGGCCATAGCTGAGCGAGGATCCCCCCAGCCCGTCGCCATGGGTCACCTGAATCAACGGCACCCCGGCATCGTCAAGCCCGGACGCGATATTGATCATCTGTTCCACGCTGATCTGATGGCGCATCGAATGCATGCCATCGCGCAGGCACATGTCGTGCAGTTTGACCTTGCGGCCCCTGACCTTATCCTCAAGGCTCATCATGCGTGCTCCTTCATCGGTTCCAGCTTGAATCGTCCCGCCAGCATGTCGCGCGCGAACATCTCGGCGGTGCGCGCGGCAGCCGCCGTCATGATGTCGAGATTGCCGGCATATTTCGGCAGAAAATCGCCCAATCCCTCGACTTCGAGGAAAATCGATACCTGTCGGCCTTCAAACGTCGGCCCGTTCTTCAATGTATAACCGGGCACATATTCCTGCACCGCGGCGATCATCTTATGAACAGCCGCGGTAATGGCCGCCTGATCTGGTTCATCGACCGTCTCGCAATAGACGGTATCGCGCATCATCAGCGGCGGTTCCGCCGGGTTCACGATCACGATCGCCTTGCCTTTTGCCGCCCCGCCGACCCTGGCCACCGCCGCCGAGGTGGTGCGGGTGAACTCGTCGATATTCTTGCGCGTTCCCATGCCGATCGATTTGGAGGCGACAGTGGCAATGATTTCGGCATAGGCCACTTCCTGCACGCTGCTGACGGCGGCGACCATGGGGATGGTGGCCTGCCCGGCGCATGTGACCATGTTGACATTCATCGTCTGACGACCGGCAAGCTCTTTGAGATTGACCGGCGGGACGCACAGCGGGCCGATGGCCGCCGGCGTCAGATCGATGACCAGAACCCCCAGCTCATTCAGCTTGCGACTGTTTTCGGCATGAACATAGGCCGACGTCGCATCGAAGGCGATCTGCACGCCATCGGCGATCACATGCGGAACCAGCCCGTCGACACCTTCGGATGTGGTCTTGATGCCAAGCTTGGCGGCGCGGGCCAGACCTTCGGATCCGGGCTCGATACCCACCATCCACACCGGTTCGAGAATGTCGGAGCGCAGCAGCTTGTAGAGGAGATCGGTGCCGATATTGCCCGGCCCGATGATGGCGCATCTGATTTTTTCCATCTGAATCGTCCTTCCTGTCAATGGAATATGCCTGGAAATCATGCCTGGGATCGCATGATGGTCTGATGGCGGCACCCCTTGATGGGTGCAGGGTCTTCTAGTCGAAGGTCAGGCGGCAGGTTCCCAGCCCGTCGCTCAGGCTGAGCAGGAAGGTGTCGCCGGCGGAGATATCGATCATCGGGCCGAGCGCCCCGGAAAGGATGATCTCGCCCGCCTTGAAAGGCATGCCGAGACGACCCAATGTGTTCGCAAGCCATGCAACCGAGTTGAGGGGCGAACCCTGAACCGCCGCGCCGACACCGCTGGCGACTTCGATGCCGTTGCGCTCGATCTTCATCTGCACGGCGGCCAGATCGATGTCCCTGGGATCGACCCGCTCCGTGCCCAAAGCGAAGATGCCGCACGACGCATTGTCGGCAACCGTATCCTGGATTTTGATGTCCCAGTTGCGGATGCGGCTGTCGACGATCTCGAAACAGGCGGTGACATAGTCGGTCGCNNCGATCTCGCCCTCGGCCTTGGGCTGAATGAGAGTCGCGCGGTCCACCGTTGCGCCATCGGCGACCAGCATGGCATCGGTCAATTGACCGAAATCGGGCTCATGCACCCCGATCATGTCCTGCACCACCTTGGACGTGACCCCGATTTTCTTGCCGACGATTTTTTCGCCCGCCCGCAGGCGCCGGGCAATCATATGCTCCTGCACGCGATAGGCATCGACAATATCCATCTGCGGATTGCGATCCCGAAGATTCGGAATCGTCGCACCGGCGACAAGAGCCTCATAGAGCTCGTCGCCCAGTGAACTGATTTCCGAAGGTTCGATTGCCATTTCCAACATCCTCCCAAAGCGATTATAATTACCAAACTATATTTATGCAGGGCTTCTATACTGTCTCGATTGATTGCTGCCGCATTGAGCGCCCGATCAATCATATCTGTATCTGCTCGCCTATCCTCCGCCTGCCCGCAGGCGATGGCAGCGATCTGTCTGTCTATATTGCTCGGCCCATATTGCGCAGCCCATATTGCTCAGCTTTGCCCATTCTGCCACCCTTGACAGGCAGGCCATTCGGCATAATTTCTCACGTGGTGAGATTCTCACCGGATGAGAGGCTGTGCCGGGATGAAGGAAGAGACCGGGACATCGGTTGCCGAGCGCTTGCTCGATCTGCTGGAATGCCTTTCGTCCGCGCCTTTGACGGTGAAGGAAATCTCCGAAAGGTCGGGAATTCCGCTGTCGACGGTTCACCGTCTCATCCGGCCGCTGGTGTCGCGGAAATATCTGCTGCGGCAGGGTCGCGGTGGGTACAGCCTCGGGCTGGCCAGTGCGGCGCTTTCGTCACGCGTCGATCTCGATGCCATTATCACCAGCACCACCCGGCCGATTATCGCCGATCTGGCCAGGACATGCCGGCGCACCGCGCATCTGGGTGTGTTCCGGGGCAATCTTGTCCGCTATCTGGTCAAGGTCGATTCCGGCTATTCGCACCCGCCCTCGCGGGAGATGACCGAGCTTGAGGCCTATTGCACGGCGATCGGCAAGGTTCTGCTCGCCCAGCTTTCGCCCGATCAGCTTGACGACTATCTGGCTCCGGGGGATTTTATTTCCCTCACGGAAAATACCATCTCGCAGCCCGATTGCCTGAGAAAGGCGATAGAGACGGTTCGCCATCAGGGCTGGGCGATCGACCGGGGCGAAATGTATCCCGAGTTGCGCTGCCTCGCCGTTCCGATAGAGGACCGGACGGGCCGGGTGATGGCGGCCATATCCGTCACCGCCACCTGCAACGACGACAGGCCGGATGCGGTGGAGGCGGAATTGCACAGGCTCCTGCCGCGCATCCATGCCGCGGCAGCGGAAATTTCCGTTATGTTGCGGGTTGCTTAGAGCGCTTTTCGGCTGATCTGCCGCCATCGCGGCCAGTTCCTCGCTCAACCCCTTTTCCGATAGCGGCGCATGATTGCGGCGCGCGCCACATCGGGCTGCCGGTCATGCTCATCCCTTTCCACTTCCTCCGCGTGCAGTTGCGCTTCGTGGTCGGCGGCGGGTTTTGGCTTCGGCCGGATCGTTGCCACGCCGGGTCAGGAATGTTCTTCGCGCCATGGCCGGTGCGCTTTGCCGGCTATTTGCAGCGGCGGGCGGATCTTCCGGCGCACGGATCGTCCAGTGCGTGCATCGCGGCATATTCATAGCGCGGGATCATCAGCGGCGAGCGGGTGTGACCCAGCAGGCTTTCGCGCATGCCGGCCATTTCGGCGAGCGCAAAGGCGCCGAACTGGCCCTTGGGCACCGCCAGCGCGCGGCGGCCGACCAGTGCGGCGGCCTCGCAGAAGCTCAACTGCGCGTCGAACGTCGCCCAGCTCTGGTTGGTGCGGGTTGCGTAGGTGTCAAACGCGCGCTGGCCGACGCGCGGGCCCTTCTGCTTGATGAAATAGCTGGTCATCTGCTTGAAGGCCGCGCCCATCTCGTCGCTGTGCTGGCGCAGCAGCGCATTATAGGTTGGCACCGTCATCAGGAAGGGCGAGAACTGGCATTGCAGCGCGGCGACATTCAGCCCGGCGCGCATCTGCCAGACGGCGTCGGCGCGGGTTTCGGCCATGTTCATCCCCGGCAGCACCGCCGCCGCGGAGAGGGGTGACTGGGCGTGGACCGCCAGGCCCAACGAAAGGGCCGCCAGAACAGCGGCGGCCTTGAGGCAGATCGGTACACGCCCGACCATCATCCCAGAATCTTTCCGAGCTGCATGGCGATGCCCATGTCGCCTTCAACCTTCAGCTTGCCCATCATGAAGGCCATCTGCGGGTTCTGCTTGCCGGCGGCGATGTCGATGAAGTCGCTGAGCGCAACCTTCACGCGGCAATCGGCCGGGCCATTGTCGTTGCTGACGGCGGGGGGCGTTGTGGTGCCGTCGATGCGGATGACACCGTCGTCTCCGAAATCGAAGGTAACGGATTTGCCGCTGATGCCACCATTGGCGGACACCCGCTCGGCCATGCCCTGCGTGATTTCAGTCAAGCTCATGATCATCCTCTCCTCACAAAAAAACTCTGGCTGCTCGCGCCGACGTTATTGCTTTTCAGCAGACTCTTCGGCTGCTTCGCTGTCGGCCGGCATCGGATCGGCGGGCGGTGCAGCGGCGGCGGCATCCACCGGCGCGGTGTCGGTTGGAACAACCATGGATTCCTCGGCCGGCATGGCATCTTCGGTTGCAGCCGGCGCGGCCGTTTCCTCTGCCTTTTTGCCGCAGCCGGCCGCCAGCAGGGCCGCCGCCATGGCGGCGGCGGCGATGGTTTTTGTCATCAGCCCGGATCCCATGTCATTCTCCTCCCATGTCACACTGCCCAATGGTCACACTGCCCAATGGTCACGCCGCTGAATGATCATTCTGCCGAATGGCCATTCTTCCGGCAGGCGAAAGCGCATCGCCTGATGTGCGGCACCGGCATATCCCGCCACGCCGGCTTATGGCTAGCCTCATTCTTGCCAGCCTCAACTATTGCCCGACAGGCTGTTCAAAAAGCCCGGCGCGGTGGACAGGAGCGCTGCATCCAGGGCGGCGAGGCTGGCGCCCGGCACGAGATCGGCCAGCCGGGTGACGCCGCGATCCCGGATGCCGCAGGGGACAATTGCGTCATAGGCTTGCAGGTCGGTCAGCACATTGACTGCCGCCCCGTGCAGGCTGACCCAGCGGCGCACGCGGATGCCGATGGCGGCGATCTTGCGCTCCTGCCCCGGCACCCCCACCCACAGGCCGGTGCCGAGCGGACTGTGCGAGGCGGTGACGCCAAGCGCTGCCAGCGCGGCTGATATCCAGCGCTCGATGCCGCAGACCAGCTGCCGCACATCCCGGCCGCGCTGGTTCAGATCGAGCATGACATAGATGACCCGCTGGCCGGGGCCATGATAGGTATATTGGCCGCCGCGCCCGGTTGCCACCACCGGCACATCGCCGGGTGCCAGCAGATCCCTGGCATGCGCGCTGGTGCCGCCGGTGATGACCGGGGGGTGCTCCAGCAGCCACAGGCACTCGCGCGCGGTGCCGGCCGCGATGCCGGCTGCCCGTTCATCCATTTCTCTTACAGCGTCTGCATAGGCGACGGGCGCGGCGGAAACCCGCCACTCCACCGGGCCGGCTTCGGATTCGATGATGGCAGCGCTCATTCCGGCCCAATGCCGTCACGGCCCGTCGCGCGCAACCGCGCTGTTATGTCCATATTGGCGATTATGGCTTCCATCAATGGAATCCGTGGTTTATCCTGCGGGCATGAGACGGGTGCTGATGGCTGTTATGGTGCCGCTGCTGCTGGCAGTCTTTCCTGCGCCCGTGGCCGCGCTCAGCCTGTTCGAGCAGCCACGTTATGCCGCCTTTCTGATTGATGCGGAAACCGGCGAAATTCTCTATTCGCGTCAGGCCGATGCGCAGCGATTTCCCGCCTCCATCACCAAGGTGATGACGATGTATATGGTGTTCGAGCGGCTGGCGGCCGGCACCTTGCGGCTGGACGATATGGTGGTGATGAGCCGCTATGCCGCCAATCAGCGCCCTTCCAAGCTGGGGCTGAAGGCGGGCGAGACGCTGACGGTTGATCAGGCACTGCGGGCGCTGGCGACCAAATCCGCCAATGATGTGGCGGTGGCGCTGGCCGAACATGTGGCGGGATCGGAACAGGAATTCGCCCGGCTGATGACGCTGCGCGCGCGGCAGATCGGCATGGCGAACAGCCGCTTTGTGAACCCGCACGGGCTGCCGGACAGCCGGCAGATCACCACCGCGCGGGATATTGCGCTGCTATCGCTGGCGACCATCCGCAATTTTCCGCAATATTATCCCTATTTTCAGCAGCAGCAATTTGTGATGGGCAGCCGGGTGATGCCCAATCACAACCATCTGCTGCGCACCATGCCGGGCGTGGACGGCATAAAAACCGGCTTCACCAACGCCGCGGGCTTCACGCTGGCGGCCTCTGCGGTGCGCGACGGGCGGCGGCTGGTGGCGGTGGTGCTGGGCAGCCCCACCCGCATTGCGCGCGATGCCAATGTGGAAACGCTGCTGACGGCGGGTTTTTCGGTGATGGGGGCGCGGTCCCGCGGGCAATATGTGCAGGTGGCCGATGTGCTGGCGGAGCCGGGCGATCTGAACGACGCACTGCTCAATCGGCTGGTGGAGGAAGGCAGCAGTGCGGCGCCGGAACCATTGAAATCGCGCCGGCCATAGGGCGCGCGCCGCAACGCAACATTTCCCTTCAAATCGCCCCGTCGCTGCTCTAACACTGACTACACATCAGCGGCGTAACGGAGGGGCATATGGCGGACTTCACGGGTGCATCCTCCTGGCGGGGCCTGTCACAATCCTCCTGGCGGGGCCTGTCACAATCCTCCTGGCGGGGCCTGTCGCAATCGCGGCTTTCGCGCCGCAGCCTGATGGCGGCGATGGGCGTCGCCGGCATCGGCTTAACGCTGGAGGCCTGCGGCGCCGGCAAGGAGGCCGCGGCCGACAAGCTGAATTTCTACACCTGGGACACCTATATCGGTGAAACCACGCTGGCGGATTTCGAGAAGGCGTCGGGCGTCCGCGTCTCCACCTCTTATTTTGCCACCAATGACGAGCTGTTTGCCAAGCTGAAGGCGGGCAATCCGGGGTATGACGTGATCGTGCCCTCCAACGAATTCGTCACGCGGATGCGGCTGGCCGACATGCTGCTGCCGCTGGACATGGAGAAAATCCCCAATTTCAAGAATATCGCGCCGGAGTTCCGGGATGCGGACTATGATCCCGCGCCGCGCCATTCCGTGCCCTATACCTGGCTGGTCATCGGCATCGGCTATCGCAAATCGCGGGTGAACGGCACGCCCGACAGCTGGAAATGGCTGTATGACAGCGATCTTTACAAGGGGCGCATCGCGCTGACCTCGGAATCGGCCGATCTCATCCGGCTGGGTGCCAAATATCTGGGCAGGTCGCTGAACGGGGTGGATGCGGCGACGGTGAAGCAGGTGGAGGAGATGCTGATCCGGCAGAAGCCGAACATCAAGACCTTCCACGAGGACAATGGCCAGGACCTGCTGCTGGCCGGTGATGTTGATCTGGTGATGGAAACCAATGGCGACATCGCGCAGATCGCCATCGAGGACCCGGACATCGCCTTTGTGGTGCCCAGGGAAGGCTCGCTGCTGAACGCGGATACGCTGTGCATCCCCAAGGGCGCGCCGCGCCCCGATCTGGCGCACCGCTTCATCGACTTCCTGCTGGATGCCGAGGTTGGCAGGCATATCATCGAGACCATCCTTTACCCCACGCCCAACGCGGCGGCGAAGGCGCTGATGCCGGAATCCTATCGCACCAACCCGATCGTCTTTCCCGCCGGCACCGGCATGGAAGCGAGCGAATGGGGGGCGTTTGAAGGGCCGGAGGCCACGCGCAGGTTCGAGGAATCCATTACCAGAGTGCGCGCGGCCTGAGCGTTCAGGCCGTGGCAAATGAACTGGACTGGCACCGGAACAAGAGCGGGTTCGCGGCGCTGCTGGGGCCGCCGCTGGGCTGGTTTCTGCTGTTTTTCGCGGTGCCGATGGCGGTGGTGTGGGCCTATAGCTTTGGCACCAACAGCGGCATTGCCGACATCGAAATTTCCGGCACCTTTGCCAATTATGCCCGTGCGCTGGAGCCGCTCTATCTTGGCATTCTGGGCAAATCTCTGGCCTTTGCCGCGCTCGCCACGCTTATCTGCCTGATTGTCGCCTTTCCGGTGGCGCTGGCCATCAGCTTTGCGCCGCCGCAACTGAAAACCTGGCTGCTGATCGGGGTGATGCTGCCCTTCTGGACCAATCTGCTGATCCGCACCTATGCGCTGATCGCCATTCTGCGCGACGAGGGGCTGCTCAACATGGCGCTGACATCGGCCTTTGGCTGGGCCGGCGTCGGGCCGCTTGCCATCATGAACAGCAATATGGCGGTGATGATCGGCCTCGTCTATGTGCACCTGCCCTTCATGGTGCTGCCGCTTTATGCGGCGCTCGACAGGCTGGACCGCAGCCTGATCGAAGCGGCGCTGGATCTGGGCGCCGGGCATGTGCGCGCCATCTTCACCATCGTGGTGCCGCTGGCGGTGCCGGGGATATTATCCGGTCTGTTGCTGACATTCATCCCGGTGCTGGGCAGCTATCTGGCACCCGATCTGCTGGGCGGGCCGGACAGCCAGATGATCGCCAATGTGATCGAGCGGCAGTTCAAGCGGGCGAACGACTGGCCCTTTGGCGCCGCTCTCGCCTTCCTGCTGATGTATCTTACGCTGTTCGGCATTGCCGCGCAGGCGATGATGCAGCGCAAGCGGCCGGTTGATTGATGCGGGAGGAGCCCGGCCTGCTGGACTATGCCCGCCGCTGGCCGCTGCGGCTGATGGTGGGCACCACCTTCGTCTTTCTTTATGCGCCGCTGTTCGTGCTGATCGCCTTTTCCTTCAACGACAGCCGCCGCACCGCCAGATGGGTCGGCTTCACGCTGGACTGGTACAAGGCCGCCTTTGCCGACCGGGAGCTGATTGCCGCGCTGGGCAATTCGCTCACCATCGCGGCGGCCACCACCTTATTGTCGCTGATCCTGGGCACGCTGGCGGCCATCGCGCTGTGGCGCTTCCGCTTCACCGGCCGGGCGGCGGTGGATGGCGCTTTTTCGCTGCCCATCGTCGCGCCGGAAATCTGCATGGGGGTCGCCATGCTCATCTTCTTCGCGCGCGTGCTGCCCTGGCCCGTGGGCCTGCCCTGGCCGCTCAATCTGGGTGCCATCATCATCGCGCATGTCGCCTTTGCCTTTCCCTTCGTCGCGGTCGTCATCCGCGCGCGGCTCGCCTCCTTCAACCGCGAGATGGAGGAGGCGGCGCGCGATCTGGGGGCGGGGCCATGGCGGGCGCTGGCGGATGTGGTGCTGCCGCACCTCGGCCCCGCGCTGGTGGCCGGCGCGCTGCTGGCCTTCACGCTTAGCCTTGATGATTTCGTCATCACCTTTTTCACCGCCGGGCCGGACACCGTCACCTTCCCGGTGAAGGTTTATTCCATGGTCCGTTTTTCGGTCACGCCCAAGGTCAACGCCATCTCGACGCTGCTGCTTGTCATCACCGTCATCCTTACCTTCATCGCGCTGCGATTGCAGGCGCGTGCGACAGCCGAGAAGCCCGCCTGATGGGAACAATCATCGAATTCCGCAACATCACCAAGCGCTTCGGCCCCGTGGTCGCGGTGGATGATGTGTCGCTTACCATCAATGAGGGCGAGTTTTTTGCGCTGCTCGGCCCGTCCGGCTGCGGCAAGACCACGCTGCTGCGGATGCTGGCCGGGTTCGAACTGCCCACGCGCGGGCAGATTTTCATCGACGGCAAGGACATCAGCCGCGCGCCGCCCAACCGCCGGCCGGTGAATATGGTGTTCCAGTCCTATGCCGTCTTTCCGCATCTCTCGGTGCTGAAGAATATCGAATATGGCCTGCGGATGGATGGCGTGCCGGCGGCCGAGCGGCGCGCGCGCGCCGAAGCCGCGCTCAGCCTTGTCCAGCTGGAAGGCTATGGCGAGCGGATGCCGGATCAGCTGTCGGGCGGCCAGCGGCAGCGGGTGGCGCTGGCGCGCGCGGTGGTGAAGCGCCCGCGCGTGCTGCTGCTGGACGAGCCTTTGTCGGCGCTGGACGCCAAGCTCAGGGAGGAATTGCGGTTTGAAATGTCGGCGTTGCAGGACAAGCTGGGCATCACCTTTGTGATGGTGACGCATGATCAGGATGAGGCGCTGGTGCTGGCCACCCGCTGCGCCGTGATGAACAAAGGCTCGCTGATGCAGGTGGCGACGCCGGCTGATCTGTATGAATTCCCCGCGTCGCGACTGGTGGCGGATTTCATTGGCTCGGTGAATCTGTTTGCCGGGAATGTGCGCAGCGAGGAAGCCAATCATGCCATCATCGACCTGCCGGAGCTGGGCATCAGCGCCTGGCTGGATCATGGCACCGGCACATCGGAAACCGTGCAGCTGTGGCTGGCGCTGCGCCCCGAAAAGGTGGAGCTGATGAAGCGGGGCACCACCGACCGTCCGCCGGTGATGGAGGGGACGCCCCCCGGCTATAATGTCGCCGCCGGCACCATATTGGACATTGCCTATCTCGGTTCGGAATCGGTTTATGACATAAGGCTGGACGGGCCGGAGACGGGAAAGGAGGGCAAGCGTATCCGGGTTATCCGCCCGAATCTGACCCGCTGGGATCAGGAGGATTTCACCTGGGACGAGCCGGTGTGGATTGGCTGGCATGCGGAGGCCGCGCATATTTTGCAGCAGTGACGGGGAGTGGGGAGGGGTCGAGGGGGGGGATTGAGCTGTTTTTATGGGGATAGCCCCCACCCCCGGCCCCTCCCCTGAAGGGGAGGGGAGGAAAAAGCTTACCTTCTCCCCTGCCTTTGCATGGCGGGGCCGGGGGTGGGGGAGGTTTCCGGGCATCATGATTAGCAGTTGCACAGCGGTCCATCTCCCCGCAAAGGCCCCGCATGATCATGCCTTTCGAACAGTCCGTCTCCATTCCCGGCGGGACGCTTCATACATTGCAGTGGGCGGGGCCGGGGGGTTTGGCGCCGCATCTGATCTTTGCCCATGCGACGGGCATGTGCGCGGCGATTTATGCGGCGCTGCTGGCACCGTTGAGCGCGCAGGCGCGGATTACCGCTTATGATGCGCGCGGGCATGGCGGCAGCCTGTTGCCGGCCGAAGCTGATCAGACCCCGACCGACTGGCATCTTTATGGCGACGATCTGCGCGCATTGGCGGCAGCACTTGGCGGCGGGCCGTTTCTGCTGGCGGGCCATAGCATGGGGGCGACCAGCAGCTTTGAGGCCGCCGTTGCCCATCCCGGCCTTGCCACACGGATGCTGCTGATCGACCCGCCGTTCATCCCGTTCGATGTGGCCGAGTCTGTACGCCGGATGCGCGATTCCGGCGCGCCGATGGCCAATCCGATGGCGGATCGCGCCGTCCGCCGCTCTGCGCATTTTCCGTCGCGCGCCGCTGCCCGCGCCGCCTGGGCCGGGCGCGGCGTGTTTGCCGGCTGGCCGGACGCGGCGCTCGACGCCTATATCAGCGGCGGGCTGCACGATGCGGCCGATGGCGGCGTCAGCCTTGCCTGCACCCCCGCCTGGGAAGCCGCCACCTTTCGCGGCATTTCAACCACCGCGCAGGATAGTTTCCGGGCCGCCCGCCTGCCCTTTGCCGTGCTGGCGGCGGAGCATGACAGCACGGTGCGCGCCGCGGAGGAGGCCGTCATCCGCGCGCTGCACCCCGAAGCGCCATTTTATCGCGTGCCGGGGAGCGGCCATTTCCTGCCCGTCACCCATCCCGACGCCGTGCGGGAATGGCTTTATGGCCTGATATCCGGGGCTTTTCCGGCCAGATAGAGAATCTGCACGGCAACCGCCACCCGGCCATCGGCGTCGGCGTGCGCGGCAAAGGCGGCTTCGGCGGCGGCCCAGCGGCGCGGCGTCATCAGCCCGCGCGGCCGCACGGCGAGCCAGCCCGAATCGCCCATGCCGCGAATATCGCGCGCCAATGTGATGAGGGATCGCACGCGGATGGTGAGCGTTTCCACATCCGCGACCGGCTCCTGAAAGCCGGCGCGTTGCAGCAGCCCGGCGGCTTCGGCCGCGTCCACCGTGGGGCCAAGGCGCGCGGCCACGCCGCCGCCGGCCGCCATGTCTGCCGTGAGCAGGGCGTCGCGCAATGGTGCCAGCGAAAAGCCGGCGGGAAAGGCGGCGACCAGCCGGCCGCCGGGTTGCAGCATCCGCCGCATCAGGATCAGCGCGCCGGGCAGATCATTCACGCCATGCAGCGTCATCAGCCCGCTGATGGCGGCGAAGGCAGCGTCGCGGAACGGCAGCCGGTCCTCGTCGCACTGCACCCCGCCATGCGCCGCACAGGCGGCGAAACTGCAATCGGCACCGATCGTGCCGACGGGTTTTTCCAGCATCAGCCCCAGCCGCAACTGTGGCCCTGGCGGGGCTGCCAGCATCGCCAGCCGCGCGTCCAGCTCGTCTGCCACATGGCGCAGCACGGGATCATGCGCCGCGATGCCGGGGAGCGCCCGATCGCGCGCGCGGCGGCGTGCCCGCCGGTCGAACGGCTCCCCGCTCATGCGCGCGGTTTGACCGGCGCGGCCGGCGCGTTAGGATGCGGGCGCATGTCGTCGCTCGGTTCAGCCATTGTTGCAGGTTTCACGCGGTGCATCGATGCGCTGATGCCGCCGCAATGCGCAAGCTGCAAGGCCCCGGTGAGCGCGACGGCGCTGCACTGCGCGGCCTGCTGGGCAACGCTCAGCCCGCCGGCGGGCACACGCTGCGCCATCTGCTCGATGCCGCTGCCCGACAGCTGGGCGGCGGAAGCCACCTGCCTGCAATGTCTGAAGGAGCCGCCCGCCTTCGACAGCGCCCGCGCGCCCTTTGTCTATGCCGAAGCCGCGCGGCAGACGGTGCTGCATTTCAAATATGGCGCGGAACATCTGGCCCCGCGCATGGCACGCGCCATGCACCAGAATGCGCCGGAGCTGTTCGCCGACGGGCCGCTGCTGATTCCGGTGCCGCTGCACCGCTGGCGGCTGTTCCGGCGCGGTTTCAACCAGTCTGCGCTGCTGGCCCGCGCGCTGGGTGCCTGTAGCGGCTGTGGCGTCGATCTTGCCAGTCTTGTCCGGGTGCGCTCCACCGGCTCCACCCGCGGACTTGGCCGTCGCGCCCGCGCAAAGGCGGTGCGCGGCGCCTTCCGCGTGCGGCCGGACCGGCGCGCGCATATCCGGGGCCGGCCGATCCTGCTGGTGGATGATGTGCTTACCACCGGAGCCACGGCTTCGGCCTGTGCGCGGGCGCTGCGGCGCGCCGGGGCGTTGAGCGTCCATGTCCTCACTTATGCCCGGGTTGCAGCAACCGGGGCTGCGCCCTATGCCATGACAAACAGCATTGGTGCCGCACCAAGAGGTCAGCATGGCGAAGGTTGAAGTCTACACGAAATTCCTGTGCCCTTATTGCAGCCGTGCCCGCTCGCTGCTGCTTGCCAAAGGGGTGGAGATTGAGGAGATCGACATCTCGCTCGGCGGCCCGAAACGCGCGGAAATGCTGGCCCGCTCCAACGGCCGCAGCACGGTGCCGCAGGTGTTTATTGACGGGAAGCATATCGGCGGTTCGGATGATCTGGCGGCGCTGGACCGCGCCGGCGGGCTGGACCCGCTGCTCGGCCTGTGAATGGCAAGGCTGTCCTGCGCGCGGGCGTCGTCCAGACCTGCACCGGCGTTGATGCGGCGCAGAGCGCGCAGAGCATCGCGGCCGCCATCGGCCGGCTGGCGGCAGAGGGCGCGGATATCGTCTTCACCCCGGAAATGTCCAACCTGCTGGATCGCAACAGCCGGCGTCTGGCCGACAATGTGCGCGACGAAGCCGGGGATGTGACGCTTGCGGCCGCCATTGCCGCGGCGCAGGCGCACAGGGTGCACGTTGCGCTTGGCTCGCTGGCCATCCGTCTGCCTCAGGGCCGCATCGCCAATCGCAGTTTCCTGATTGCGCCCGACGGCCAGCTGCTGGCGCGCTATGACAAGATGCATCTGTTCGATGTCGATCTGCCCAATGGCGACAGTTATCGCGAATCCGCGACCTTTGCGCCCGGAGACGCTGCGGCCGTCGCCGATCTGCCGGCCGCGCGGCTGGGCTTTGCCATCTGCTATGATGTGCGCTTTCCGGCGCTGTTTGCGGCGCTCGCCCATGCGGGGGCGGCGGTCATCGCCGTGCCGGCCGCCTTTACCGTGCCGACCGGGGCGGCGCACTGGCATGTGCTGATGCGCGCGCGTGCGATTGAAACCGGGGCGTTCATCATCGCCGCCGCGCAATCCGGCACGCATGCCGATGGGCGCCAGACCTATGGCCATTCGCTGGTGATCGATCCCTGGGGGCGGATTCTGGCCGATCTGGGGGAAGGGCCGGCAGAGGCGGTGGTCAGTTGCGACCTGTCGCTGGTGGCGGATACGCGGGCGCGCATTCCCAACCTGCGCCACGCCCGGCCGATTGCGCCGCCGGCATGATCGTTTTTGATCTGAGCTGTGGCCATCAGCACCGCTTTGAAGCCTGGTTTGGCTCCTCGGCGGATTATGAAAGCCAGCAGGCGCGCGGTCTGATCCGCTGCCCTGTCTGCGATGATGCACGCATCGAAAAGGCCGTGATGGCGCCTGCCGTTTCGGCGAAGGGCAACCGCGACATGCGCCGCACGCCCGATCTGAAGGCCCTGCGCGCGGAGATAGAGGCGAGCTGCGACGATGTCGGCCCCCGCTTCGCGCAGGAAGCCCGCAAGCGCGCCGCCGCGCAGGAAGCCGGCGAAAGCCCGCGCGGCTGCATTGGCCAGGCCACGGTTGCCGAAGTGCTGGATCTGGTGTCGGACGACATCCCCGTCGCCCCCCTGCCCTTCCGCCCCAACAGCATGGCAGACGCCTGAATCCTGTGCTAAGGCGCGCCGCACTGGTCCCGTAGCTCAGCAGGATAGAGCGCCGGTTTCCTAAACCGTAGGCCACTGGTTCGAATCCAGTCGGGACCACCACCCCTTATTTTCGCTCTTTTTTGTAGGTTGTTTCGACGGCATTGACCGGGATGGCGCGCGCCCTGGGCAATTCTGCTGCGTCCTCCAACGCCTGCGCAAAGCCTTTCTGTTTGCCGATCACGCTCCCCCTTTCTTCGAAGGGAAACGCGCCGCAGTATCGGGGCAAATCCGGACCGCCCCTGCCGTAGATTATCATTTACCTGTTGCAAGGCCGTTTTCCATAGTGCAAATCATTGTCCCAACAGGGACGCGACTTGACGGTCCGTGGGACGGAGATTGAGTGATGCAGGAAGCCGTTTGCCGGCCGGCGGGCCGCAGCTGTGATTTCATGGTGGCAGGCGAATGAGTTCGGTGCCCGACATGACCCGGCCCGAAATCGGCAAGACGTTCGTCGCTGATGGGATTAAAACCAATTATCACGACATCGGCGCGGGCAGCCCGATCCTGCTCATCCACGGCTCCGGTCCCGGGGTCACGGCATGGGCGAACTGGCGGCTCAACATGCCCGGCTTTGCCGAGAAATTCCGGGTCATTGCTCCCGACATGCTCGGCTTCGGCTATAGCGACTCGGTCGGCCGGATCAGCGACAAGCGCGTCTGGACCGACCAGTTGTTGCGCCTTCTGGATGAATTGGGGATCGAGCGGATTTCGCTGGTCGGCAATTCATTCGGTGGCGGCATTACGCTCGCCTTCATGATCGCGCATCCCGACAGGGTGGAGCGTGCGGTGCTGATGGGCGCGGCGGGGCTGCAATTTCCGATCACGCCGGCGCTCGATTTCGTCTGGGGCTATGAGCCCTCCCGCGAGGCGATGCACGAGTCGCTGAAGATGCTCGCATGGGATCACAGCCGGCTGACCGACGATCTCATCGACTCCCGTTATCAGGCGACCATCCGTCCGGGCGCGCATGAGCCTTATCATGCGACGTTCGGGGGCCCCGACCGGCAGGCGGGAATCGCGATGCTGTCGAGCCGCGAGGAGGATATCGCCGCGCTGCCCCACGAAGTGCTGATTCTGCACGGCAAGGACGACCAGGTCATTCCCCAGGAAGTTTCGCTTCGCCTCGGCAATCTGATCACGCGCTCCGACGTCCACTTCTTTGGAGAGTGCGGCCATTGGGTGCAGATCGAGCGGATGGCCAGCTTCAATCGCGCGGTGATCGACTTCTTCAGCCATGGGCTCAAATTCTGAGCGTTGCGGGCGCGCGGCCGCGAAACCGTCGCTGACCGCCGGCGTGCCGTCGGCGCTGGTGCCCAATGGGTTTTCAGCGGATGCGGATGAAGGCTATATTCGCCAGCTGGGGCGGCAAAGTGGAAAGGGATGAAATGATGGCCAGGACGAAGTGCGCGATCATCGGGTCGGGCAACATCGGCACGGATCTCATGGTCAAGATATTGCAGGGGTCGAGCGAACTCGAACTTGTCGCGGTGGTCGGGATCGATCCCGCCTCCGAAGGTCTTGCGATGGCGCGCGCGCGCGGTGTCGCCACGACACATGAGGGTATCGACGGATTGCGCGCGCTTGCGGATTACCCCGACATCGGCCTCGTTTTCGACGCAACCTCGGCCTATGCCCATATCGAACATGCCAAGGCGCTGGCGCAGGACGGAAAGCTTGTCGTCGATCTGACGCCGGCCGCCATCGGCCCCTTTGTGGTGCCGCCTGTGAACGCGGCGCTGGCGTCGGACGTTCGCAACATCAACATGGTCACCTGCGGCGGCCAGGCGACGATCCCGATCGTTGCGGCGGTGTCGAGCGTCACGCCGGTCCATTATGCGGAAATCGTCGCGTCGGTTTCGTCGCGATCCGCAGGGCCCGGCACAAGGGCCAATATCGACGAGTTCACCCGGACCACCGCGAAAGCCATCGAGGTTGTGGGCGGGGCGGCCAGGGGGCGCGCGATCATCATCCTCAATCCGGCCGACCCGCCGATGATCATGCGCGACACGATATTCACGCTTACCGACCAGGTGGACGAGGGCCTGGTCCGTGATGCCGTTATAGCGATGGTCAACAAGGTCCAGCGCTATGTGCCGGGGTATCGACTGAAGCAGGATGTCCAGTTTGAGCGGTTCGGATCGAACCGGCCCCTGAAGATTCCGGGCTATGGCGAATTCGAAGGAATGAAGACCAGCGTCTTTCTCGAAGTCGAGGGCGCTGGCGACTATCTGCCGAAATATGCCGGCAACCTCGATATCATGACCGCAGCGGCTAAGGCAGCCGCCGAGGTCCTCGTCCGTCACGCAGGGAGAATCGCGGCATGACATTCGATCCCACCAGCCAGCCGCTGTACATTCAGGACGTAACGCTACGGGACGGGATGCACGCCATCCTGCACATGTATGGCACGGACAGTGTCAGAACCATTGCCAAGGCACTCGACGCGGCCGGCGTTGACGCCATCGAAGTCTCGCATGGCGACGGCCTCAACGGCTCATCCTTCAACTATGGGTTCGGAGCCCACACCGATTGGGACTGGATCGAGGCAGCGGCCGATGTGATCGAACATGCGGTGCTGACCACTTTGCTGGTTCCCGGCATCGGAACGGTTGAGGAACTCAGGCGCGCGCACAGCCTCGGTGTCCGGTCGGTGCGTGTCGCCACCCATTGCACCGAGGCGGACGTGGCGAAGCAGCATATCGGCATCGCGCGGGACCTTGGCATGGACGTCTCCGGCTTTCTGATGATGAGCCACATGATCGATCCCGAAGCGCTTGCGCAGCAAGCCCTGCTTATGGAGGGCTATGGCGCCCATTGCGTCTATGTTACCGACAGCGGCGGCGCCCTTGACATGGATGGTGTGCGGGCCCGTCTGGAAGCCTATGACCGCGTGCTGAAGCCCGAGACGCAGCGCGGAATGCACGCCCATCACAATCTTTCGCTCGGCGTCGCAAATTCGATCGTTGCAGCCCAGGCTGGCGCGGTGCGCATCGATGCCAGTCTTGCCGGCATGGGGGCGGGGGCGGGCAATGCGCCGCTGGAGGTGTTCATTGCGGCCGCCGATCGCAAGGGCTGGAAGCATGGATGCGACGTGATGGCGCTGATGGACGCCGCGGAAGATATGGTACGGCCGCTGCAGGACCGTCCGGTTCGTGTCGATCGCGAGACGCTCAGCCTTGGCTATGCCGGCGTTTATTCGAGTTTCCTGCGCCATGCCGAAAAGGCCGCCGAACAATTTGGCCTCGATACGCGGGAGATTTTGGTCGAGCTCGGCAAGCGTCGCATGGTTGGCGGTCAGGAAGACATGATCGTCGATGTCGCCCTCGACCTCGTTCGGGACCATGAGCGAGCGGCATAGCAATGGCCGGTTTGGCGGATCTGGCGGACATCCCGGACCGGGCCGCGCAACCGTCCGGAAGCCAGCCTCTGTTTCCATGCGGGTAGCGGCTGGTGCCGATGATCGAAGGCGGCTTGCCGGAGGGACGGACAGCGCAGACGAAGGTGGCCCTTGTCGCGGCGGGCAGGCGGCCGTTCGCGACGCGGCACGCCCGGCGGGTTGCGGCTTGGCAAATGGGGTCGCAGACAGGGTCGCAAATGATAGGCGGATTGCCCGGAAAGAGATTTTCGGTCTCATTGCAACGGTGCGAGGCCGGTGCCACGAGGATGAGCTGATGGCGCGCCACCGACACAGGCTGAGGATTGGTGGGAGACCTGTGGACTCGCGACCGCTTTCGCGCGCATCGGGCCACCATGGCCGGACAAAGTCTGGTGATTATGAGCCTCGACGAAGGCGGGCTTGGAATGTTCGATCAACAGGGGTCCGGAAGTGATCAATAATATTGCGATCATTGGCGCGAATATGGCCGGCGCGCGGGCGGCGGAATCACTGCGCAGCGCCGGTTATGACGGCGATATCCATCTCATCGGCGAAGAGCCCTGGCGGCCCTATGAAAGACCGCCGCTTTCCAAGGAATTTCTTTGGGAAGGAGGGGTGCCTTCCGGGAATTTCTATCTGCACGACGAGCATTGGTATGCGGCGAACCGGGTGGACCTCCGCCTGGGCGTGCGTGCTTCGGCGATCGACCTTCGCGCCGGCACGGTCACGCTCGCATCCGGCGAGACGCTTCAGGCGGACCGCATTCTTCTGTCGACGGGCGGCGCCGCGCGCCGACTGCCCCTGCCGGGGGCAGAGGCGACCAATGTTCACCATCTTCGCACCCTTGGCGACGCCACCGGCCTTGCCGCGGACCTGCGGCCCGGTGCGCAGATTGTGATCGTGGGGATGGGTGTGATCGGCGCGGAGGTCGCTGCGAGCGCGCGGCGCATGGGCTGTTCCGTCACCGCTGTCGAGCCGTTCGCCGCGCCGATGATCCGCGCGCTCGGGGACCGCTTCGGGGCCTGGCTCGGCGACTATCACAGGAAGCAGGGCGTGCGCGCCCTCTATGGCCGATCGGTCAAAGGCCTTCGCCTCAGCGGCGGGCGCGTTTGCGCCGTCATATTGGATGATGGCGAGGAACTTGCCTGCGATGCGGTGGTGGTGGGCATCGGGATCGTCCCCGCGGTTGAACTGGCGAAGGACGCCGGCCTGATGCTTGGCAATGGGATCATGGTCGATGCACAATGCCGCACCAGCAATCCCGCCGTTTTCGCGGCGGGCGACGTTGCTGATCAGCCTGATTTCTTCGGCGGCCGCGTGCGAATGGAGACCTATCAGAATGCCGCTGAGCAGGGCGCTGCCGCAGCGGCCGCCATGCTCGGCCAGCCCGTTGAATATTGTCGTCCGTGCTGGTTCTGGAGCGACCAATATGATCTCAACATCCAGGTGACCGGGCGCATTGACGCGCAGAAGCAGGTGATAATGCGCGGCAGAGTGGAGGATGATGCCTTTTGCGCATTCTTCCTCTCGGGCGACCTTGTCACGGGCGCGCTGACCGCGAACCGGTCCGCCGACATGGGGGTCGCCAAGCGCCTTGTTGAACGCCGCGCGCGCGTTGAACCGGCGCGGCTGGCCGACCCCGATGTCCCGCTTCGCGAGATATTGAAACAGTCTGCTTCCTGAGGTCGGCGATGGTCAGCCTGTGCCGCCGGCGACGCCGACCCGGTGGCATCAAAGCTGCCCGGGCCACCCTGCCCACAAAGGTAACCGACGACGCCTTGATTTGCGCTTCCGGATCATAGCTGACCCGGGGACAAAGCCGCATTGCACAGCAATGCCGCGCCGGCAGTTGCAGATGAAACGACTCTGTATATAAGGATATGAATTATAGCAGTTGTCGCTTCCCATAGCCAATGTATCCGTTCAAAATGGACATGAAAACAGAGTTTGGAAGAAATTTGGAACGGCCGGGAAAGAGCGCGCGTGTGACAGAGTTTAAAGGCGGTCACTCCGACATGTCGAAGGCCAAGCCGGGTATATCTTCCGCATCCCTGCGCGAGACTGCGATGCAAAAGCCCCGCAAGAGCATCCAGTCGGTGGAGACCGGCGTGCGGGTGCTGGAAGCACTGGTATCCTGCCCCGGCGGCTGCGCGCACCTGCGCGACGTCGCGGCGGCAGCGGCGATGTCGCGCAGCCAGGCGCACCGCTATCTTCAGGCCTATATCAATACCGGGCTCGTCCAGCAGGAGCCGACGGACGGCCGTTACTCTCTGGGTCCGACGGCCCTCAAGGTCGGACTCTCGGCCCTGTCGAGGCTCGACGTCATTCGCATCTCCACCGCGCATTTGCGGCAGCTTGCGGAAGACCTGGAGACCACCGGCCTGCTGTTGATATGGGGTGACTATGGGCCGACGATCATTCGCTGGGTTGACGGCGGCGTTCCAATCGCAACGTCCCTGCGTGTGGGATCGGTTCTTCCCATTCAGCATTCCTCTGCCGGGCTGGTTTTCATGGCTTTTCAGCCGCCCCTTGCCTATAAGGCCCAGCTTGAACGCGAGCGCGCTACGCGCGCTGCCATCGATGAAGCCGAGTTGCAGGCGATGCTCAACGAGATCCGGCACCAGGGCTATGCGAAGGTGGATGGCCAGGTGGTGCCGGGGCTGTCCGGCATCTCGGTGCCGATCTTCGACATGCAGGAAAAGCTGATCGCGGTAATCAATATTATCGGCCGGATGCTTGACGATCAATTCTTCTGCCAAAGCAATATCGACGCCGTTATGGCGGCCGCCCTCAGGGCCAGTAACGCACTGGGATCACAATGTTCCTCGTCTGTACCGATGGAACAGATTTGAGATTATGATTCCAATGGGGGTTGAGACTTTATCTGTTCGGTTCGGCAATGGTATCGCCCGCTCCCAATAGCTTGATGGACAGGGAAGCACATAAATTCGCTTCTCATTGTGCGGGCGTTGCCGTGAAGACGTAGTCGAAAAGCGCTCTAAACAGCTGGCTTCCGCCACAAAATCGCGCGTCTCCCAATGTGCAATGGGTTGCACGATAATCCGCTATGCACTATCCGAATCGCGTTGAATCATACATGACACGTCGGTCCGTTCAGTCCTGACGCGCAAAAGTAAAAATGCTGTGTTATGGGAGCCGGAGATATGACGGGCGTGACGGAGCGGGGTTGTCTGGGCTTGTCGGAATCGGATATCGCAAGCAAGGGCTTCATGCGCGGCGTCGCTGGCAATGTCGCCGGGGGCGAAGGGATCGGCCATTGCAACCTGCATCGGGATGATGTCACCGCGGCAGCGCGCCTGTGCCATCGGCCCGGGCTGCGGGACTCGGCTGCCTATGGCATCGACCGGCAACATGCCTCGGCCTTGTGCTGCGCAAATCCGTTGGGGTGGGTGTGGAAAGCTGGCCGGGGGCAAAAGGGACCCGCCAGAAACCTTGTCTCCGCGACCACTTCCGCCATGGAAACGAGGCCGGGACTATGGAACGGGCGTTCCGCCCGGCTGATCTCACAAGGATAATTCAATAGATGGAAACAAGTGCAATGGAGAGAATTCGCCTCTGCCCGATTGACGGCCCCAAGGATGACGAACCGGTAGCGATCCCGGCAGGTGCCTACCCGCCGCTTGCGGTCTACAAGGTGGATGGCAAATTTTACGTCACGAGCAATATCTGCACGCACGGCAACGCGCATCTCACCGATGGCTATCAGGATGGTGCGACGATCGAGTGCCCCTTTCATGGCGGCGCCTTCGACATTCCGACCGGCGCGGCGACGACATATCCGTGCCAGATCGCGCTGAAGACCTATGCGGTGACGATCGAAGACGGCTGGGTTACAATCGATGCGCCCGGCGAGCCGGAGGGCTGAGCCCTTGGACCCTGCAACGCAGCCTCGCGTCGCGCTTCTCCGCGACGGGACCGGCCCTGCTGCATGGCACGCCGGGTAGATTGGCGATGATCTGCCCGAAGCGTCACTATGCTGTGCACCGGCCAGTGATGGCCCGAAGCGCTGCTGGCCGGCGGCCAGCCTCGCCCGCCAGCAGGTCTGCCAGACCATCTGTGTCGGGGCGCAGGCGACCGATGGCTTATGCCATCAGGCAGAATGATGGGCGTCAGCGCCGAAAGCGCCGACAAAGCGCCGAAAAAGCGCCGAAGCGGGGTGCTGACATGTCCGGATGCGGTCACGGGCCTTGTTCGCGCGGATCGCGTTCGGCCGGTTCTGATCGAAGGATGAATGGATGACGATCACAGGGCAGATGCAACCTGCGCCGTTGCTTATCGCTACTATCCTGAACTATGCCGCCGCCGCGCATGCGACCCGGGAAATCGTTTCCCGCGAGATCGATTCCGATCGGCTGTGGCGTTATGATTATGGCGGCTTGGCCCGCCGTTCGGCGCAGGCGGCCAATATGCTCAGCGATGCCGGCATCGTCAGTGGTGACCGGATATCGTCGCTGGCCTGGAACACGCACCGGCATCTGGAACTTTTCTACGCGGTCCCCGGTATCGGCGCGGTGCTGCACACCGCCAATCCCCGGCTCCCCGACGAACAGCTGATCTATACTTTGAACCATGCCGAGAGTCGCATATTGGCGTTCGATTCCAACCTTACCACTCTTGTCAGGCGTATTGCCCCCAGCCTGCTGCATGTTGAGAAATTCATCATTCTTTCCGACGAACCGGTCGGCATCGCCGACGATATTGAAGCTCAGGCCTATGAGTCTTTGCTCGCGTCGGCGTCTGCCTTGATCAACTGGCCCATATTTGACGAGAATGCCGGCGCCTTTCTTTGTTACACATCGGGAACGACCGGAGACCCCAAGGGCGTGCTCTACAGCCACCGGGCGGTGGTGCTGCATGCGATGGGCGCAGGCCTGGCGAGCGCTTTCGGCCTGACATCGTTCGACTGCGTCATGCCCTGCTCCTCGCTGTATCACGCCACCGCCTGGGGCCTTCCCTTTGTGGCGCCGCTTTGCGGTGCCAAGATCGTCCTTCCCGGCGACCGTATGGACGGTCCCGGCCTTCAGGCCCTGATCAGCGGCGAAGCGGTTACCTTTACCGGCGGCGTGCCCACGATCTGGACCATGTATCTCGCCCATCTTGAGGCGACCGGCGGCAGCACGGGAACGCTCAGGCGGCTCATGATCGGGGGATCCGCCGTACCGCGGGCGATGGCGGAAAGCTTCAAATCCAACCATGATGTCGATGTCCTCCAGCTCTGGGGGATGACAGAGACATGTCCTCTTGGCGTGATCGCGACGCCAACACCGGCCATTGCGGCCCTCGGCGCGGCGCAGATGCAGGATAAATTGTGGACGCGGCAGGGCCGGATCCAATATGGCGTCGAGGTGCGCATCATGGGCGAAGACGGGCACCCCTGCCCCCATGACGGGGTGAGCGCCGGTGCGCTGCAGGTGCGCGGGCCCTGG
Source organism: Sphingomonadales bacterium UBA6171 (assembly GCA_002422985.1). Lineage (GTDB taxonomy): Bacteria > Pseudomonadota > Alphaproteobacteria > Sphingomonadales > Sphingomonadaceae > Sandaracinobacteroides. The sequence continues at coordinate 13,204 of DITZ01000063.1, read as the reverse complement.
GTGGTGCAGCGCTATTTTCGCCAGCAGGCGGATTGCGCGGATGCCGACGGGTGGTTTGACACCGGCGATGTCGCGACGCTTGATGCCCATGGATTCATGCGCATCACCGACCGCACCAAGGANNGGCGGCGAGTGGATCAGCTCGATCGACCTGGAGAATGTTGCTGCCGGGTGCGAAGGGGTCAAGATCGCCGCCGTCGTCGGCATTCCGCATCCCAAATGGGAAGAGCGCCCGCTCTTGATTGTGGAGCCGCATGACGGAATCAATCCCGACGAAGCTGAAATTCTCGCAGCCCTTTCCAGAGAGTTCGCGAAATGGCAGCTGCCCGATCGCATCCTGTTCGGCACCGTGCCGCTGACCGCGACCGGGAAAATCGACAAGAAACAATTGCGTGAACGCTATGGGGATTGCTATTCCGGCTGAGGGAGGCGGACGGTGGGGCGCGACGGTTCGGCGGCAATCGCCTTGTGGCCCGAAGCCTGCTTGTGCTGGCTTCAACCAGAGACGCTTCAACCAGAGACGCTGGGCCCGCCATTCCCCTCTTTGCGGTTACGCAGCTGCTGCGCATAGTCGGTCAGCAGGGAAATCGTCAGCTCGGTGACGCGTTTTGCCCGCTCTGGGTCCTGTTCGATCTGGGCGCGCACGGCCAATCCGCGGATCACGCTCCACAACAGCCATAATATGTCTTCGGCGTCCGACGCAGACAGGCCGGTCTCGACAAATCGGCTGACCCAGACCTGTTCGGCCCCGACGCGTCGCTGGCGCGATATGCCGCGAACATCATCAGCCAGCGGGCGAAGCTTGTTTCCGGCGATGACGAGGTCGAGCGCGATCAGAAAATCCTGGCCGTAGAAGAAGGCTTCCCCATCCTTGCTGGCAGCCTGGAGCAGCCCGTCATCGTCAATCGCCTTGCCCGCTGCGATGGTCGCCCGTTCCAGCGAGGCGGAAAAAACCTGCTGCAGGCAGGCGGCGACAAGCTGGTCCTTGGTCGGGAAATGATGGAGCTGGGCACCACGCGATATGCCGGCGCTATCGGCAACATCTGCGACGCGAAACGCCGAATATCCCTTCTCGCGCAATAAATTGATGGCTGCCGAAAGAATCCTCGCCCGCATCTTCCGGCTGCGCTCGGCCTGCGGCGTGGGCATAGTGTCACGTATCGGGGATATGTCTGTCACGCTGTCTGCCACACCTCTCGCTGAGATATTTACGGGGTCGAACGCAGAGATTGCATAGCTCTCCGGGCGCGCTTGTCAAAGGCACATGGTGCGACATGCTGCCGCCCGCCGCCGCTTTGGAGCCCATATAATGCAGATGGTCCGGCCGGCTCATAGTCACCGCGCTCGACGATATGTTGATGATGCGCCCATGGCGATTGCCGCGCATCAATGGCCAAGGGCGTGCACGAACCCGGCTTTCGCCAAGGCGCGTGCCGCCATCTGTGTCTGCTGTTCAACTGCCGGGTCAGTCGCCGCCGATATCAAAGCCTCGCCCAGCGCAGAGGGATTCGGCCATTTTCATTGCGGCGGCCATGCTGGCATATTGGGCGATGCCCTGCCCTGCAATCGCCATGGCCGAGCCGTGCGGCACGGTCAGATGAACATAATCGAGACCGATAAAGATGGTGCACGCACCTTCGAAAGCGGCGGTCTTGAGCGCGATCTGGCCCTGATCATGATACATGGAGATGACGACGTCGTATCGCCCCTCCATGGCAAGACGAAATATCGAGTCGGGTGAGACGGGCCCCTCGACCTGGCGTCCGGCCGCGCGTTCCCGCTCGACCGCCGGCGCGATCTCGCGCCCTTCCTCGCTTCCCATCGCATGCGGATTGAGGCCGGCGACACCGATCCTGGGGGCATCGACGCCCCAGCGCCTGAAGGTCTGGTCGACGAGAGCAATCAAGGCCGACACCGCCCCGGCAGAGACCGTGGCCGGAACCTCGGCGATGCTGATATGCTCGGATATCGGGACGATGCGTAACGAGGGACTGACTCTCAGAAGATAGGTTCCGGCGGGCTGGAGATCGTCGATTGATTTGATTTCACCGGAGGATTTGAGCGATTGCGAATCGACCGGGGCCATGATCCAGCCGTCAATCTCGCCGTTCCGGGCCAGTTGCTCGGCCAGGCGGATCCATTCCATCACCGCCCGGCCAGAAGCGGCACCCGGCTGCCCGATATCCCATGCCGCCCGCGCGAGCGTGCCGGGATCAAGCACAGCGATTTCACCCGCCGCACCGGAAACGGCATCCGGCGAATCCACCTTATAGATGGGCGATGTGATCCCGCTTGCAGCGGCGGCGACGCGGACGGCGTCGATGCTTCCGATCAGCAAGTGCCGAACCGGGTGGCGCCGGCTGTCGGCGGCAAGTGCCTTGACGCAGACCTCCGGACCGATTCCGGCCGGATCGCCGATCACGGTAGCGATCAGCATCCCGTCACGGCGTCGCTTCCCTGCCCCCTCCCCCGCACCGATCATAGCAGAAAGGTAACGTTGCGCATGGGCGCATCATTATTGATCAGATAGACTTTCTTGCCTGCGATTTTGAAGCCATCGGGCCCCTGTTTCAGCCGGTGGGTTGCACGCCCAAACAGGGATTGCTGCTGGCCGGCGCGCGCTTCACCCAGAATGAAGTTGGAAAAGACCAGGATATCCGATGCCCCGGACGTGGTGACCGAGATGTTCGAGATGATGCGGATCAGCCGGGACTTCGGGCTTTGCGAGTGCATCCGCTTGTCCTTCAACCGGAATATACGATCCCCGAGCTGGTCGGTATGTTCATATATGATGGAGACGGACTGATTGGGATCGAGGTCGGCATGGTTGCAGGGGACCCAGTAGAGTCCGCCCGGCTCCCAGAGCGCGTGCCAGCTATCATAGGCGTGGCTGTCCATCAGCTCGGCTTCGAAATACAGAAATGCTTCGATTTCCCCAAAAAATTCGCTTCCAGGCATGATCGCCTGGCTATCCTTGGATGCCGTGAAGAGCGAGGTATCCCCAAAGTCTGCCGCTGCTGCTGCTGCCGTGCTCATCTTATTGTCTCCCATCGGCCGGTTTATCAGCCATCATCGCCAGCCACTGGCTCATCTGTGCCCGTTGCGGGACCTCGTCGGAAATATGGCCGACGATCGTCCCGTCGCTTTCGACCCGCTCGCGCTCCATTCCGCGTGAAATATTGATCCACGGATCGAGATTGGCCCCGAGGCCGAGTTGAACCCGCTCGAAAATCTCGGCGTCGTCCGACGAGCCGGACCCTGCCGGTCCATAGAAGGATTCATGCTGGCGAAGTCTCAGGGCATTGATTTCGGTGCTGGCCCTGGCGAACAGCACCGGGAACATCACAACCTCCGTCTCGTCCACGGACACAGGATTGACGATCCGGATCTGGTTGTTGATCAGCTGCAGATTGGGGAACACGCCAACATGGGGATCGCCGGCCATGGCAAGGAGCAAATCCGCCCAGGCGCTGTCATGCTCGGCATACAGCGCTTCGATATAGTCCTTGCCGCCCGGCGTGTTTTCCAGAAGCGAGCGAAGTTTTCCGCCATGCTTGAGCCGATGTTCACGGAAATCGAGCATCGTGTGGCCATGACCAAAGTCGCGCGTTTCTGATATGCCGTCAAAACTGAAGGGGTTGGCACTGTGCGTGGCACCGAGACTATGGCCGGAATCGGCGTCCCGCTCCCATGTGGCCAGCACCGAGGCATGGACAAACAGCGGATGATATCCATCCATGCCGACCTGCTTCCAATTCCCTTTATAGGTCGTCCGGTTGTATCCGGCGCGCACGCTCAGCTCGCCGCCCGGTGCGGCGTCGATCAGAATGTCGATCATCCTGGCTGCGCCGCCAAGATATTCCTCAAGAGGAATGACATTTTCGCTCAGTGCCGCAAATATGAAACCACGATAATTCTCGACGCGCGGCACTGGTGTCAGACCATTTTCACGCGCGTCGAAACTCGGCCCATAGCCTTCGGGACCGGACACGCTCACCAGTTCGCCAGCGTTGGAATAGGTCCAGCCATGATACCAGCAGCGGAAAAAATTATCCCTGCCTTCATCCACCTCGCAGACGACCGCGCCCCTGTGGCGGCAGCGATTCAGAAGGACGCGTATCACGCCATCCTGGCCGCGAACAAATATGACCGGTTGACGGCCCATTTGCCGGCGCTTGAACTCGCCCGTCTTCGCAATTTCGCTCTCATGACCGATATAAAGCCAGCCCGTGTGGAAAATGCGCTCCATCTCAAGATCGAAGATTTTCGGGTCGGTATAGACCGCCGAATGAACCCAGCCAGGCGGCGCGAGCGATCGCAGGCCATCCCCGTCATAATTGCTGTGTGACACGTCGAGGCGGTCCGGCATGCGGTGCGGTCCTGCTGGCGCATGGGCACTTTCCCCGGCGGACAATGGCGTCCGGCTCTCGTCGAGCGTTAGATCATGATCGGCTGACATTTTATTTCTCCAGACAATGAAGATGAAAAGCTACTGTTACACGTGGTTAATTGACTTTCACTTGGCCATATCGCGCTCGATCGACGTTCTAGCCCGCCAGAAAAGCAGCGCGGCGAGCGGTGTGATCAGACTCGTCATGATAAGAGCGGCACGCAAACTACTACCGGAATCCTGATTAAAATACCAGGAGATCGCGTCACTGGCCGTCCCGACAAAGAGTGGGCCGAGGCCTATGCCGATGAAGTTCAGGACCAGGAGAAAGAGCGCGGTTGCCCCGCTGCGCATCTCCAGTGGCGAGACGCTTTGCTGCGTGCTGTGAATGGGGCCCATCCACATGGCGGCGAGCATGTTGGGGAGCGCAAGGCCCGCCAGCGCCAGCACGCCGCTCTCCACGCTGAAGATGACGGCATAGCAGGGAAGGGTTGCCAGCGACGCCAGGGCGGGAACGGTTACATAGGCACGGACATCGCTGCGGCCGTAACGATCGGCCAGTAACCCGCCCAGCCACACACCGGCGGCACCGGCGAGACCGGTTGAAAGACCCAGCGTCAGGCCCAGAAAGCCCGACACCCCGATTCCGGCCCGTGCGGCCAAAGCGGCGATCTCCGGACCATGGTTGCGGACGAAAAAGGAGGCGATGAAAGGTCCGAAACCATATCCCACCGCCGCCTGAATCGCCGTCGCCAACACGACGAGGCGATAGGTGCGGATGGCCCAAAGCGCTTTTACCGTCGCGAATGCCCCCAGCGGTGCCGATTGCAACAGGATGGGACGAGCCGTGCGCGGTTCGCGCAAGACGAGCAGCAGAATGGGCGCGATCAGCAGACCTGGCAAGCCGGCCACCAGAAAGGCGGTGCGCCAACCATAGGCATCGGCAACCAGCCCTCCCAATGCCATGCCGGCCAAAGTTCCCAGCGGCACGCCGAGATAATAGATCGACAGCGCCGAGGCGCGGCGTTCCGGCGGATAATAATCGAGGATGAGCGAATTTGCGGCCGGCGTCAGGCCGGCCTCCCCTATCCCCACGCCGACACGCCCGGCCAGAAGCAGGGGAAAGTTTCGCGCGAAACTGCACGCGATGGTGAAGCCGCTCCAGACCAGAACGGATAGTGCCATGATCTTCGGCCGGTTCCCGCGATCCGCCCAGCGCGCGATCGGGATTCCGGCGAAGCTGTACAGCAATGCAAATGCAAGGCCCGACATCAGGCCGATTTGCCAATCCGCGAGCCCCAACTCCTGCCGGATCGGTTCGGCCAATATGTTGACGATCTGCCGGTCGACAAAATTGAGCGTGAGCGCGAAGGTCAGGAAAAACATGGCGGTGCGGCGATGGAAAGGCAGCCCCGCCAGCGTCAGCAGGGCTTTGCCCGCGCCAAGCGCCGGCTGCGAGGTGGGAAGTGCGCCCCCGCCCGTCAAACTACGCCCGATCCCAATGAAATGTAGATATTCTTCTCCTGGGTGAACGCCAGCAGCTCGCCGAGACATTCCTCGCGGCCGATGCCCGACTGTTTCATTCCGCCGAAGGGAGCGCCGAGAATGTGACGGGAGGTTTCGTTGATCCAGACATAGCCCACTTCGACGGCCATGGCCGCGCGGTGCGCGCGCTGGAGGTCGCGCGTCCAGATGGAGCAGGTCAATCCATATTCCAGCTCGTTGACCGTCGCGATCATCGAAGCCTCATCGGACCATCGCAGCACGCCCAGCACGGGCCCGAAAACCTCTTCGCGCGCCAGGCGCATATCGGGGGTAACGTCGGCAAACACCGTCGGCTCGATGTACAGGCCTTGCGCAAGCGCTTCGTTGGCCGGCGGGCCGCCCCCGCATATCAGGCGGGCACCCTCTGCTTTGGCGCCGTCGATGAACCCGACAATGCGCTCATGCTGCTTCGCACTGATGATCGCGCCCATCGAAGTCGCCTCGTCCGACGGGTCGCCCGGCTGAAACCGCCTGGCTTCGGCCTCGACAAGCGCCAGAACGGCGTCGTGGATATCCTCATGGATAAAGGCCCGGCTTGTCGATCCGCACGACTGGCCGCACCAGGCAAAATTCATGCCCTGAATCAAGGCTTTTGCGACTTCTGCGGGATCGGCATCGCCATAGGCTATGAGGGCATTCTTGCCACCGAGTTCGAGCAGGACCGGCTTTAGTGTAGCGCTGGCCTCGCGCATCAGCGCGCGCCCGGCAACGGCGCTGCCGACCAGGCATATCATCGCCACCTTGGGATGCGCCGCCAGCGCCGCCCCGGTTTTGGCACCGCCCGTCAGGACGCTGAACGTTCCCGGCGGCAGCAGGCCGTCGATCAGCTCGGCGAAGCGCAGCGCTGACAAGGGGGCCTGCTCGGATGGTTTCACGATAACGGCATTGCCCGCGGCAAGCGGCGCCGCAACCTTGCCGGCGCAGAACAGAAACGGGTGATTGAAGGCCAGGATGCGCGCGACGACTCCGTAAGGCTGCCTGACGGAGAAATTGACGGCATTGGGCCCAACAGGCACCGAAGCGCCCTTCATCTCCGTCACCAGACCGGCGAAATAGTCGATGAGGGCGGCAGCCACATGGGAGTCGGCTGCGAGTTCGCGGACGGGGTTGCCGCAATCGAGCGCGTCAAGTTGCGCCAGTTCCTTGCCGTTGCGGCGGATGACGGCCGCGATTTCACGCAGCAGCCGGGCGCGTTCGAGGGGTGGCACGTCGCGCCAGATCCTGGACCCGGCGGCAGCGGCGAGGACTGCCCGGTCAACATCCTCGCTCTCTGCCTGCGCGACCTGTGCGATGAGCGAACCGTCCGCCGGATTATGCGACGGCCCATAAACGCCCGCCTCCGGCATATGCCACCCGCCGCCATAGTAAAGGTCGTATTGATTGGGAATTAGCATCTATACTCTCAACACCAGAGGAACATTTGCGTCAGCCTGCGACCGGGCAGGCTTCAGAAATTCACTTCCAAGCCAGCGCCGATACGCCGGGGCAGCTCATATCGGACGTCGGTCCCAAGCGCGCCGGGGCGAGCCTCCTGCATGATCTTCTCGTTGGAGAGGTTGGTCACCCAGAGTGAGAAGCGGAGTTTCTCGTCAGCCGTCCGCCACGAAATTTCGCTGTTGATCGACGTATAGGGATCCTGTTTCACATAGTTCAGGAAGTCGAAATAAACGGTCGAACTGTGAAACAGGGTGCCGTTGATGTTCAAGGTTCCCGATCCGACCGGCAGGTCGAGGCTGGGGGAGACGTTGAACGTCCAACGCGGGGCGCGCGGGAGTCGGTTGCCCGACACATCCGCCGTCGTCACGATATTTCCACCCTCAGGCCGGGGGATGAAGATCTGGGCGAGCGGAAAGTCGTCATATTCCGCGTTCGAGTAAGCGATCGCCGTGTTGACCCGGAAATAATCGGTCGGCACCAATGTGGTTTCAAGCTCGCCGCCGTAAAGGGTGGCGTTCGCGGCATTCTGGAGGATATAGCCGGGCCCGAGCGGATCGCGGGCGGTGACCTGCAAATCCTTGTAATCATAATAGTAGAGAGCGAGATTGGCGCGCAGCCAAGGCGTGATGTCTGACTTGACCCCGCCTTCGAGCGCCTTCAGCGATTCCGGTTCGGTCGCGAGCGGGGAGGCGCCGGTCATGTTGAACACACCGCTTTTGAAGCCGGTGCTGTAGGTCACATAGACATTGGTATCCTGCCCGACTTCGTAGCGCAGCGTGCCCCTGTATGTCACCTTGTTGAAGGATTTCTCCGCAGTCTCCGGAAACAGCGTGACGCCGTTGAGCACCTGATCGAAGGTCCGCTTCTCATGGGTGTAGCGAATGCCACCCGTGACGAACAGGCCGGAGAAGATTTCGTAGGTAGCCTCGGCGAATCCGGCATAGGAGGTCGTTTCAAGGACCGGATCGAAGGTGCGCACGAGCAGCGCCTGCGCCGGACTGGTGCGGCTGCTCAGGATGAAGTGAGAGTCGCCGGAAAGGTGGAAGGCATAAACACCGGCGATCCATTGCAGCGGTCCGGTGCTGTTCGAGAGTAAGCGCACTTCCTGACTGTAATAATCAGCGGCGATTCTGGGGGCCACAAAGGTCGCCAGCAAGATGTTGGACGAGTCCGAGTCTGTCGCCTGATCCGTCCGGTTGGAGGCATATGCACCCGCCGTCTCCAGATTGACATCGCCGAGATCAAAGCGCGTCTGCAACGCGACACTGTATCGCTGGGTGATGAGCCGTGGCCGCAGATCGGCGGACAACTGCCAGGGCTCCGACGCAAGGATCGCGCCGGGAAATGCGCGCCCCGCCGTGTTATTCTCATAGGGCTGGTAGACATTCTCCGATCCCCGGCGATCGAAAAATTCTCCGGTGAGAACGATCCGGTCGCCGCCTTCGGATTCATACATGAGCTTGCTGCGCAAATTCACCACCCGATAACCGCCCGCTTTCCCGCCGCGAACAAGGTCGTCGACGAAATTGTCGGATTTGCGGTAGATTCCGGCGAAGTCGGCCGCAATGGTGTCGGACAGGCCGCCGGTTACATAGCCGCGGGCATTATAATCCCCGCCGCCGGTCTCGATGCTTGCCGCGCGCATCGAAACGAGGCCGCTGAAGTCGAATCTGGGGTCAGGCGTGATCACATTGATCAGCCCGCCCGTTGCGTTCCGGCCGAATATCGTCCCTTGCGGTCCACGCAGAACCTCGACGCGGTCGACCTTGACCAGGTCGGTCCAGGTCGAAAAGGGATCGCCCTGATAAATGCCGTCCACATAGGTTGCGACGTTGGACTCGTCCCCGACCGAAACACTGTTCGACCCTACCCCGCGAATGACGGGCAGGAACACGCCGGCAGCCCGGCCGCCGAAGAAGCCGGGAACGACCTGGGTGAGATTCCTGATGTCGGAAGCACCCGACCGGCCAAGCGATTCCGCGGTCACCGCGGTCACCGCGACCGGGACGTCCTGCAGCTTCTGTTCCCGGCGGGTCGCGGTCACGACGATATCGCCAAGGCCGGTGTGGGCGGAGGACGGATCCTGGCCCTCGTCGGCTGCTGCCGGTGGCTCGCCGATCGGTGCCGTTTGCGCCATGGATGGCACGGCGATGGCGGCTGCCGTCACCAACAGCAGCGTTTTTGTTGCATTAGAGCTGTTCATTATTCGTCTCCCTGCCTATTTTTTTAATTGGAATAAGTGATTAAATGCCTGTCGTCGTTCACAAAGGAAAAACAAGATAACGCGGCATGACTGCATTGTCGGTCACCGCTTTGCGCGAAAGGAAGCGACACGCGCCATCTTCCATCCGGATGACATCCTCATAAGTTCCGGCCGCAAGCTGCTGTGGCAGCCCGGTATCGTCCGGGGTGAAGATCACCGAAAAGTTCGAAGTCATTTCAATTTGACCGTCATCGCGGCGGCTGGCGTGCACACGCTGGACGAAATGCCGGGTGCGATAATCCTGGAAAGTGCCCGCCCAGATATCATCGACGAAGGTGCAGCGATCGATCAACCGATCGCGGCAGTCGTCGAGCATCATCGCGATGCGCAGGCCGTTCTCCACATCGTTACGCGAGATGCAAATATAGCTCGCGGCAGGATCTTCGTCGAAGGTGTCAAGCCACGACCGCATTTTCTTTCCGTCCAGCGCCGATATATAAGCGGTCTGGAGTTCGTCGAGCTGCGCGAGTTCATCAAGTGTCAGGCGTGTCATGCTGCGGTCCTCCGGAAGCCCATAGCGGCACGATAATATTCCCAATGCGGAAGATTGGCGCTCTCGTCATTCTGGCGGAATTCGAAACCAAGCCTGGATGGATCGGCGACGCCCTTTTGAAAGATTGCATTGCCGGGCGCGCGATTGCCGATCTGCACCCGGTGGAAAACCGAAGCGTCTTCCATGCTGATCAGGCCGGACGGGCCGATAGCGTTGGAGCTTTGCCGTATGCGGTGCAGAACCATATCCTCATCATCGTCCTCATGGGCGAAATAGGCATAGGTCACTTCCACCTCGTCGATCGCGACCGGCGTAGCAAAACGGATGCTGATGACGTTAAGATAGTTCGAAGCGACCAGCATCGGAAAGAGCGCGAGCACGCTGGAACTTTTCGGTCGGCCCTCATCGCGAAAATGGATGACCGAGGTATCGCGGATCAGGTTCGTCGGCTGCGGAAGAGTCAGCTTGGTTTCGATGCAATAGTGGCCGCGCCCGGTGGTCGCATATTGCCGGCCTTCGCCGCCCTGCCAGTTCAGCATGGTGAACGCCTGGTGCAGAAGGGGCGGGTGATAGCCGTCGTTGTCGCTATATGCCTTCCAGTTCGTCAGATACCGGACCCGATGATAGCCGATCAGCTTGAGGCGGCCGTCCCCGGCCATGACCTCCATCAATGATCCCTTTGCCTCCTGCAGGAAGTCGTCGAGGCTCTCGGTGTCCGGCGACAGGGTCACAAAAAGAAGACCGCCGACCGATTCCTGCCGCGGCTGCGCCAGCGGATAGTCTTTCTTCTCGAAGCCGGGGATGAATTCGCGCTGGTTGGGGCAGCCCACCAGCTCGCCTTCGCTGTTGAACAGCCAGCGATGATAGGGGCATTCAAATTCTTTTCGATTGCCCGAAGGCTTCACCTCGATCTGGGTGCTCCGGTGAGAGCAGGCATTGAAAAATACCCTGACTTTTCCATCATCGCCGCGAATGACGAGCAGCGGGACGTCCGCAAGGTTGCAGGTCTTGAAGTCGCCCGGGTTGGGCACTTCACTTTCATGTGCAACCGGATGCCATTCTGGACCCCGGAAAATCCGGGCGATCTCTGCTTGATAGAGGTCCTGCCGGTTGAAAATTTCCTTCGGGATTTCGTTATAATTTGCTGGCCAGACAATATCCCGAAGATAAGCCTCCTGAACGTCCATCTTCCATCCCTCCTCATCTGCTACACGCCATCCGGTCAAACTCCAGACCGGGTTTCATTCCTGTCGCGCCCGGCACATCCCGGGCCGCAAGCCTAACTGGACAATTCTTTCATGGCCGGGAGCGCGCCCCACATGCAGAGGCTCTTCGGTTCAAAGGCGAACTGGCGCTCCCTGTAGGTTTCCTCATCAACCTCCTGCACGCCGACGGAATATTCAAAAACCATCCCGTCGGGGCCCTCGAAATATACGAAGCGTGCGCCCGAAGTCGGATGCCGGCCGGGTCCGAAGACGATGGGAATTTTGTGCTGGCGAAGCAGCGAATAGCTGCGCAGCACATCGTCAATCGACTGGACCTGATGGTTGATATGCTGGATGCCGCACCGGTTCGCGGGGACGAGCGCGATGCTGTGATGCAGCTGGCTGAAGCGCATCAGCGGAAGGCCGCCCACCCGGTCACTCACGCGGGCATTGCACAGCTGCGTCCAGAAATGTTCATCGCCGACGGGATCGCGGCTGAACAGTCCCACATGGCTGAAACCCGTAATCCCCGCGTCGCGAGTAAGCTGCGCGCTTTTCCCGCCGATCTGCGGCGAAACGGCGAATTCCACGCGCCCGCCGCTGGGATCGCGAAACGTGATGAAATCCGATACGTGGCGCTGCTCGCGTTCCTCATGCGTTCCGCTGCGCACCTCATAGCCCAACGCCTGGAGCGTATTGGCTGCATTCTGGAGATGCTCGCCATTCTCCAGTTCGAAACCGACAATGGTCTCGAAGGGATCGCCGATCTCATAGCTCAGCGTGCTCATGCGATAGTCAGAGCGAAAGGTCAGGCGATCGCTCGCGCGATCAAACAGCTCGAGACCGAGAATGCGCGTTGCAAAATCAGCAGCGACCGCGAAATCCGGTGTCTTGAGCCGGGTGTAGGCGACGTCGATGATGTTGATCGTCACGACAACGGCCCCCCCAGTTCTTCGAGATCAGAGACCGAACCCCAACTGCATAGCGAGGCAGGAGAATCGGCAAACTGCCGGGGCCGACGTCCGGCGGGAACAGGGTCCGATCGTGTCGAATAGGAGAAATAGCTGTCGGGTGTCGGCCCGGCGAAGGTCAGAAACACCTCTCCGCTTGCGGGTTCCTTGCCCGGGCCGCGGACGATGGCGATCTGGCGCTCGGAAAGGAAATATTTCGATTGCATCACGGCATCGATGCTTTCGACCTCGAACCCCACGACCAGGAAACTGTCGCGCTTGCTCGGAACGAGCATGACCCTGTGGTGCTGATCGTCCCAGCCCAGATAAACCGCATCGCCCACACGATCTGTGATCCGCGCGCCCAGGATATCCACCCACACCGCGGCGTCAGCCGCCGGGTCCCGGCTGCCGAGGATCACTTGTGAAAAGCCGGTAATTCCCGCGTCGCGCGATGGAAAATAGCGCTCGCCGCGATCCTCGGGCCGAACGACCAGCTCGATGAGATTGCCGCTCAGGTCGCGACACGCAAGGCCTGCATAATAGCGGCGGCTGCGGCACAGGTCTGTGGGGATGACTTCAACATCCCAATTCCGCTCCGAAAGTTTGAGGAAGATTTCGTCGAGCTGTTCGACCGTTCGCACCGACAATCCCACCACGGGTCGGGGCGTGCTCCCGGAACCATCGAGTTCGACGCTATAATAGCGTGCGTCGGACCGGAAGCGCTCGGCCTCTGGCAGGCGCTCGCAGTGCTGCAGACCGACGATATCGACGGCCCTCCTCGTGCCTTCGCCAAGCGACGAAACCGGGATTCGCACAAACCTCAGCTGCTCCAGCATTTTCGTTCTTTAACTCCCCAATCAGTCAGTCCGTACGGTTTCTTTTGATTCGCCGCAACCCATTTTTTGCGCGTCGTCAAAC